>JAEYVN010000204.1 GCA_023431725.1 Pseudomonadota bacterium | reverse complement strand
AGCGGTCCTTGCGGTAATTGATGACGTGGTCGGCGCCGATGGCCTTGGCCTTGTCGATCTTGTTGTCGTCGCCGACGGTGGTGATGACGGTGCAGCCGATCGCCTTCGCCATCAGGATCGCGGCGGTCCCGATGCCCGAGCCCGCGGCGTGCACGAGAATGGTCTCGCCCGGCTGCAGCTTGGCATTGTCGAACAGCATGTGCTGGACGGTCGAATAGGCGACCGGTGCGCAGGCGGCGTCGCGCATCGACACGCCCTTCGGCACCGGAATGACCAGCCGCTCCTGCATGTTGACGATTTCGCGCGCGAAGCCGTCGACATGGAAGCCCATGACGCCGTTGACGCTCTCGCACAGATTGTCGCGGCCTTCCTTGCAGGCCTTGCAGACGCCGCAGGTCAGCGCGCCGTACATGACGACCGGGTCGCCCGCCTTGAAACGGCTCACGCCGTCGCCGACCGACATGACTTCGCCGGCTGCTTCCACGCCGACCACCACCGGGAAGGCGCGCTTGGCGAAGGCCATGCCGCGATAGCCCCAGAGGTCGAGATGGTTGAGCCCCACGGCCTTGACGCGGACCTGGACCTCGCCGGCGCCGGGCGGCGGGGGAGCGGGCAGATCGACCAGGTCGAGCTTGCGGTCAGCAATCAGGGCAAGCGCACGCATCAGCGCTGGTCTCCGGCATGAGAGGGAGGGAAGGGGTTTCGGCGCTTTGCCTATCGCCCGCATGCGGGCGGCGTCAACCCGGTTCTGGCACCCCGGCGTCGGCCGGCACGGCCGCGTCATGCGCCAGAGGCGCGGCCTGCGGCGCCAGAATGTCGAAGGTCCGCTCCTGACGTTTCGGCGGCGCGATCGTCAGGATCCGGGCGAGCGACACGACGGCCAGCAGGAAGCCTGCTCCTGCCATCATGTACAGAATGCCGTCGATGCTGTGGTGCACGATCAGCGCCGAGCCGATCAACGGGCCCAGTACCGACCCGCCACCACTGGCCAGCAGCAGTCGGCCGCTCACGGCGACGACATTGTCCGCCGGCATCCGGTCATGGGCGTGGGCGACGCTAACGGGATACATGGTGGACATCAGCCCCCCGAACACAGCGGCGGCCGGCAAGATCAGGACCAGCGAGCGGGGCAGATGCAGGATCACGATCGCGGTGACCATAAAGGCTGCCCCGAGCGCGGCGAGGACGATGCGCCGGTCGAAGCGGTCAGAAAACCGGCCAATCGGAACCTGGAAGGCGAGGCCGCCCAGAACGGCTGTGAGCATGAACAGGCCGATGGATCCACGGTCGATATTCTCGTCCTGCATCCAGGCTGGAACCAGCGCATAGAAAGTGCCGGTGATGAAGCCGCTCAACACCGCACCGGCGACGGCCGCCGGCGCCTCGCGGGACAATTGTCCATAGGGCAGGGAGCCAGTGACTATAATCTGCGGTTGCTCGGCGCGCGTCATGCTGATCAGCACGAGTGCCGTGGCTAGCAGAACAATGACGATATTGAACGGCGCCGCGGTCTCGATTTCGACCTGCGCGATCAGCAATTGGCCGAGAGCGAGCGCTGCGAAGCAGCCCACCATGTAGATGGAGAAAACACGCCCGCGCTCCTTGGCATCGGCCTTGGCATTCAGCCAGCTTTCTGTCGTGACGAACAGTCCTGCGCAGCCAAAGCCGATGATGGTCCTGAGAATAGCCCAGGGCGCGGGAGCGACCGTCAGCGTCATGGCCGCGGTCGCGGCGATAACGATGCCGCCAAAGGCGGCGTAGACACGGATGTGCCCGAAGCGTTCGATGATGGCCTTGCAGAAGATCGCCCCGAGCGTAAAGCCGGCGAAATAGCTGCTCAGAACGATGCCGGCGACAACCCCTTCGAAATCCGCAAGGGCGACACGCAGGGCGAAAAAGGTTCCGAAGAATCCGTTTGCGAGTTGTACGGCGCTGGTCGCGATGATGAGCGTACCGATCTGCGCTTTGACTGTAACCGACTGGCCGGAATGCATTGCGTCACCTGACTCGCAGCCGGTGCATTCTCGCCTTCGGCCGCGCGCATCAGTATCGACGCAACTGCATCAATATCGTGGTGAGACGCGCAAATTTTCCGAAAAGTCACGTCGTGCCGTCATGACACATGACGACACGACAGACGTCGGCATTGCGACGCCTGGAACGTCGATTGACGTCGCGCGTTATTGCGGCTCGCCGGTGACGACGAGGCAGGTGTTCTGCCCGCCGAACCCGAACGAGTTGGAAATGATCCGCCGCACCTTGGCGTCGCGCGCAACGTTCGGCACGACATCGAGCGGGATGCCGGGATCCGGGACCGCATAATTGATCGTAGGCGGGATGCGCTGGTTGATGATGGTCAGCGCAGAGACCACGGCCTCGATCGCGCCGGCGGCCGTCAGCGTATGCCCGATCATCGACTTGTTGGACGAGATCGGAATGTTCTTCAGGTTCTCGCCGAACACGGTCGATACGCCGAGATACTCCATCTTGTCATTTTCGGGCGTCGATGTGCCATGCGCATTGATGTAATCGACATCGTCCGGCGTAACGCCGGCGTCGTCGAGCGCCTTGCGCATGCACGAGATCACCGGCTTGCCGTCGGGACTCGAACGCGTGCGATGGAAGTTGTCCGCCTTCTCGCCGCAGCCCTCGACCACCGCGAGGATCTTGGCGCCGCGGGCCACGGCGTGATCGTAGCTCTCAAGAACGACGGCACCGGCGCCTTCCGCCAGCACGAAACCATCGCGATTCTTGGAGAAGGGACGCGATGCGCCTTGCGGCGCCGCATTGTTGGTCGACAGCGCCGACAGCAACGAGAAGCGCACGACCGACTCGGCGGTGATCGAGCCGTCGGCACCGATCGCCAGTGCGGCTTCGCATTCGCCACGCTGGATCGCTTCGACGCCGAGCTGGATCGCCGTCGCACCCGAGGCGCAGGCCGTGGTCAGCGAAATCGGCGAGCCCCTGGTGCCGAAATGTTCGGCAAGGCGTTCGGGCACGACGCCGTATTTCGACGCTTCGTAGAAGGAACTGAATTCCGGTTTATTGGCGACCCGCACCAGATCGGCATACTCGATCTTCTCGTTTGCACCGGATGCGCCGGCGAGTGCGTAGCGCTGCGACCATTCGATTTCGAGCGGCGGGAAAGCGAGGAAGAACGGGCCAGGGAAGTCGCCCTTGCCGATGCCGGATTCTTCAATCGCTTCGGTGCCGGCCAGACGCGCGAGCTTTTCCGAAAGCTCGGACGACACCATGCCGGGTTCATAGACATGATCGACGGCGCCGGCGATCGTCGTGCGCAGACCTTCCGTCGCAAAACGGGTGATCGAACGGATGCCGGATTCGCCCGCGGTCAGGCGCTGCCAATTGTCAGCCTTGCCGGTGCCGAGCGGGGACACGATGCCCATCCCGGTAATGACAACGACCGGACGGCCCTTCGTGTCGCGCAATCCCTGCTTTGCCATTCTTCACACCACGCGTTCGATCAATGCCAGTCCTTCGCCGCGCCAATGACCGACAGAGGTCACCACGGCCTGCGAGATGCCGCCGGCAGGCGCTTCGCCCGTATCGCCGCTGCCGGAGGCCGGGAACAGCGTGCCCTTCCGCACGGCCTGGCATCCGATCGCGATATTGGCGAGGAACTGTGCCTCCATCCCGTTGCCGATATAGGTGGCGGTGGCCCGGACGGGGAGACCGATGCCAGACAGAACCTTGCTTTCTTCCGACGTCGCCGGCTCTGCGCCGGATGCACCGGAAATGACCACGGCACTGTCGCGATTGACCGATGGTGCGATGCTCGCCCATTCCGATTGCAGGGTGGCGACAGTATCGCCCGGCTTGCGCGGATTGCGATTGGACAGGACCTTCGACAGTTTGGCGATCGGCTTGGCGCCACGCTTTTCGGCGTGTTCTCGGCTCTCGAGCACGACAAAGGCGCTCATCGCGGCGAGCGCCAGCGCCCCCTTCGGGCCACGATCCCAAACGGACTTGAACGGCTCTTCGAGAAGCGGTGCGCCAAGGCTGAACAGCAACACGAGATCCCAGCGGGTGCCGTTGTAGGCGCCGCCGACGAGCGTAACGTCGCTCTGTCCGGCCGCGATACGCGCATGGGCGATGTTCAGCGCGTCGGCGCCGGAAGCCTCTTCGCCCATGAAGGTACGCGAGGAGCCGACGACGCCGTGCACCAGCGAGATATTGCCGGCCAGGAGATTGGGAAGCTGCGCCAGAAACAGGGTCGGACGCAGGTCGCTCATCAGCCGTTCGTTGATGAATGCGTCGGGTTTTTCCTTGCCGCGCAGATCGGTCAGGATCGCGGTATCCACAGCGATATCGCGTTCGCCACCGCCAGCGGCGACGATCATGTCGGTCTTGTCGAGGATCTCGGTATTCTTGGCGATGCCGGCATCGGTCAGCGCAAGGCCTGCCGCATACACGCCGAGGCGTTGCCAGGCTTCCATCTGGCGCTGATCGCGCTTCGGGATCTGCGCGTCGTATTCGATCGGGCCGACCGGGAAGGTGATGTGCGGCGCGAACGTCTTGTTGTCATAGGGCGGCGTGCCGCCCGCCATCAGCTTGTCCCAGTGCTGATCGAGGCCCTCGCCCAGCGCCGAGACAAGGCCAATACCGGTGATCCAGACGTCGTGACGATCGCTCACTGAAACACGCTTATCCTTGAACGCACTTTGATACCTTTCGGCATCAAGATTGGCCGTCAACCTTGCGGAATTCCTCCAGCGGGAAATCCAGCTGCTTGGCCCAGGTCACCATCGTGTTCTGGAATTCCGGGCTCGGGTAGGGGATGATTCGGTAGACCAGCCGGGCATCGGCTATCGCCGTGGTGCCCGATTTGATCTTGCCGTCGGCGATTGCAAAACCCGACCCCTCATGGACGATCTTGCCCTCGGTGGACAATTCCATCCCCGGAAAAACGGCGCCGCGCACCTTGGCTTCCTTGACGCCGGCCAGAACCGGCAGGCCGGTGAAGCCGGTGATGGCGCTCACCAGCCAGCCGCAGGTCTGCGCCATATTCTCGATCAGAAGGACGCCCGGCATGAGCGGATAGCCCGGGAAATGCCCCTCGAAGACCGGGCTTTCCATCGGGGCCTTGCTCTCGCTGCGGATCCACCGTTCGTCGGCTTTCACCTCGACGAAGCGGTCGAGCATCTGGAAATATTCAAGCTTCATGGATGCCTCCGAAATGCCGGAAGGACAACGAAACGCAACCGGTCCGGGTCATCCGCCGTCTCAGGCCGAGTTCTTCGCCGCAATCAGTTCGTCGATGCGGGCGCAGAGGTTTTTCAGTACGAAATACTGATCGGTGGTCGCCTGTCCGTCATTGATCTGCTGGGTCCACTGCTCGAGCGGCAGTTTGATCCCGAAGGCCTTATCGATGGCGAAGGCGATGTCCAGAAAATCGAGGCTATCGATCTTCAGATCGTCGATGGCATGGCTTTCCGGCGTAATCGTATCCCGCGGAATATCGCACGTCTCGGCAATGATATCGGCGACTTTATCGAACGTGGTGGACATCTGTGCTCTCAAGGATCACGGGCAGGCGGCTGTCAGCCCAGGGAAGGGGACGGCTAAAGTCTGCCGTTTTTGGGATTTGAAGCCCTATACCGAAGGCGGGGGACAAGTTCAACGCTGGCGCGACATCCGCGGCTTTCTGTGCCCCTCTCTTGTGCAAAGGAGCCCAATTCCCTAACCAGCAGGCTCGCCTTCCGGCGGCGGTGGACGATGAGCGAGCCAATATTGAGCGAACCAAGTGTCAAAAGGCGCTGCGTCTTCTTTCTGGGCGGCTATGAGCCGATTCCGCCCCAGCGCCAGCACGAACGCTATATCCGGGAACTGGCCCGGTCCGAAAAGGCGTGGTCGGTTACGGCCGAGGTCGGGCCGCTGGAAATGTCTCCGGACGGCCGGGTCGGCCTGTGGAGAATTTCGGCGCAGGGGCCGAATTGGTCGACCGACGCCGAATATCGCTCGCTCCTGTGGCACGACATCGTCATCAGCGATTTCGGCCGCCCGGCCTGGCAGCGGGTCCTGCGCGGTATCGTCGCCTTCGGCGATTTCCTGCTGACCGGCACGGCGTTCCGCTATCTGGCCGTGAACTGGCGCTACGGCCTGTTTTTCCTCTACCCGGTCTTCCTGATGCTGGGATTTGCGGCGCTGGCGGTCTACCTGGCGACGCTGCTGACCGGGCTCGGATTGCCGCTTCCGTATCTGTCCGGGCCATTGATCGCACTGGCGATTTTTGCCGGCCTGATCGCCTGGCCGGGCCGATTCCTGCTGCTCGACTACATGATGGATGACTGGATTTTCGCGCACGAATTTGTCCACAGGTCGCGCGCGGGCCTCGACGAGCGATTCGAGAACTTTGCCCAGAAACTGGCGGCGGTCCTGCGGGAGGGCGGCTACGACGAAATCGTCTTCGCCGCGCATAGCCTCGGCTGTGCCTGGAAGATCGCCGTGGTCGATCGCGCGCTGCAATTGGTGCCGGATTTCGGCAAGAACGGCGAACGCCTCTCCCTGCTGTCCACCGGTTCATCGATTCTGAAGATCGCCTTCCATCCGAAAGGGCGGTGGATGAAGGAGGCGATCGGCCGGGTCTCGGCGCACCCTGCGATCTTCTGGATCGAATACCAATCGATGGCGGATCCGATCAGTTTCTATAAGGTCGACCCGATCGCCGCGCTCAAGTTACCGCCGACCGGCCAGCCGATCATCCGCCGGGTGCATATCCGCGACATGCTCGAGGCCGCGACCTATAGACGATTCAAGGCGAACTTCTTCAGGCTGCATCGTCAGTTGGTCATGGGGAACGAGAAACGCTACTTCTATGACTATTACATGATCTGCTGTGGCCCGCTGCCCCTCGAAACGCGGGTCCTGAAGCCGGACACCGTGGTGGCGAGCTTCGCGCCGGATGGCGCCCTGATCAAACCGGAACCTCAATCTTTTCAAGCACAAAGGACCGAAACCTGATGATGACGCCCGATATTGCCAAGGCGATTCTTGTGATCGGCGCGGTCTCCTGGTTCGTGATTCGGCTCCCGCATCAGAAGCGGTCCTGGAAAACCTCCACCCGCGAAAACCGCCGCACGACGCGCGAAAAGCTGCTTTTGATGTGTTCTTTCACGGGCCTGGGCATCATCCCGTGCGTCTATGTCTTCTCCGGCGCGCCGCGATTCGCCGATTATCCGTTCCAGCCGGTCCTGGCCTGGCTCGGGACCTTCATGTTCGCCGCCTCACTGTGGCTGTTCTTCCGGGTCCATAAGGAGCTTGGCCGCAACTGGTCTGATTCGCTGGAAGTCCGCGAAAAGCACGTCCTTGTGACGCACGGGCTCTACCGCTACGTGCGACACCCCATGTACACGGCGTTTTTCATGTGGGCCGTCGCACAATTGCTGCTGTTGCCGAACTGGATCGCCGGTCCTGCGGGAATCGTCGGCTTTGGGACCCTGTTCCTGTTCCGGGTCGGCAAGGAGGAGCAGATGATGCTCGATACGTTTGGTGAGGAATATCGCGCGTACATGCGACGGACAGCGCGCCTGATCCCGGGAATATACTAGGAATAGACGTGGCATAGCGGCAACACCGTCTGACCTTCACGTTGAAAACGTTCCAGCAATGTGGCTTTTCGCTGGCGACGCATTGTAAACGGGTGTGTCGGCGGACGGTTCTCGAGACGCGGACCGAGCCATGAACAGAAATTTGCGGGGTCCGATGAGGGGGAGCTTTCGGAGCTGGGCGTTTTTTCCAGTTGTCGCGCTGATTTTGGCTTTTTCGATTGCTGAGCCAGCGTCGGCACAAAACACGGCCTCGATTGAGCGGCCAGCCAAGACATCGCCCAAGCGGACCGTCCAGAGTGGCGGCGCGCATGTCTATTTGCTTCGCGGCCTGCTGAATGTCTTCTCGCTCGGCATGGACGACCTTGGTTCGAAGATTCACGCGCGGGGCATCAGCGCCAGCGTTCATAATCATTCGGAATGGCAGGCTCTAGCCGACAGCATTATCGCAAAATACAAGGGCGGCTGGCGCGGCCCGATCATCCTGATCGGACATTCGCTGGGTGCCGATGCGGTCATGTTCATGGGCGAATATCTCGGCAAGAGTGGCGTGCCGGTCGCGCTGATCGTGCCGTTCGATGGCACCGGTTCGTTTGCCGCCTCCAGCAACGTCGCTCGCGTCATGAACCTCACGCAGCGCGATTACGCACACATGCGTCGGGGACCGGGCTTCCGGGGCGAATTGCAGAATATCGACATGAGCGGCCAGCCGGGTATCGACCATGTCAACATCGACAAGTCGGCCCGTCTCCACACGATGGTGCTGAGCAAGATCCAGTCCGTTGTCGGCCGCGGTGGCAACCGCACAGCGGTCCCGCAAACGCGCCCGGCGAATCCTGGACCAGAAGCGGCTCCCGCGGCACCGCAATCAGCGCCTGCCTCGACGGCTAGTACATCTGGCGCTGCTACGGCTCCGGCAGACGGAGCCTCAACTCGCTAAGTTGACGTTAGAAGCGTCGATCCAAAGGTCGATTGCCGTCTTTATAAAAGGGTGCGCTGCTTTTGCAGCGTGCCTTTTTTATTCCGCATACACGATCGACGACATTGCTCCACTTCGTCTCAATGTGATGGCAACGTTGCCCAACCCGTGACGGAAATCGGGAACCATTCGCTTCCCGATGCGCTCTCCTGTCTACAAAGCAGGAGGTGTCGGGATGATCGCTCAAGGCATCAACGGTATTCTTTTTGCTTCTTTCGCACTGACAACCGTGGCATCGGCCGATACGCGTCAGCACCCCATGCGAGGCATTGCATCCGTCTATGCGTACCGGGGAGAAAAAACAGCCACCGGTGAATGGGCGCGCCCGCACGGACTGACCGCAGCGCACCGGACATTGCCGTTCGGCACCAAAGTTCGTGTCATTCACAAGAGGTCGGGGAAGTCGGTGGTCGTGCGCATCAACGATCGCGGTCCCTTTGTCAGGGGGCGCGTCATCGATCTAACGCCGCGCGCGGCCAGGGCTCTGGGCTTTTCCGGTCTCGCGCCGGTCGATTTGAAAGTGGAGCGATAATTCCTAGGCAACGAAGGGCCGCAGGGTCTGAGCTGTCAGCGGGCCTTGATGGGCGCCTCGACCGGTGTGCAGCCGCGCTTGCCCGACAAGACGCAGTCCTGATCTTTCCGCATCGTCGCAATGGAGTTTGCGAGCCAAAGACCAGACACGATTAGGGCGCTCACAAAGACGAACGCGATCAGGTTCACCAGCATCCGGTGTCTGAAGTCATCAGGCTCGTCATTGCGCGCAAATTTTTCCAGTTCTTCAACCGGTGGTTCAACCGCCCGCAGCGCCGGCTGAAAACGACGTCCGGTGCGGATATGGACCACGTTGTCGTTGGTCGATGTCGGATGATCCGGCATCGTATTCACTCACCTCAGGAACACTGACCTTGCTGCAGGTTGGCACAGAATGACTGGCCATTTCAAAACGCTCCGACCTGAAAGTAGAGAGCGCTGTCCGTGGTGCAAGGCGCGGGTGCAAGGCGCGATCAATATCGGGAACCCGCCGCCGCTGATATGGTCGGGGGCGGACGCCGAAATTGATTTCCCGGCGCCCGCGTGTCTCGTTTCAGGACTTTAGGTCTGGTCAGCTGCAAGCAGGCCTGACTTGAAGAACAGACCGGCCACCGCGGCACCGCACAGGGGCGCAACGATGAACAGCCAGAGCTGGGCAACGGCATGAGGTGCATTGCTGGCGCCGATCAGCGCCGGGCCGATCGAGCGGGCCGGATTGACCGAAACACCGGTGACGTTGATGCCAACGATGTGGATGGCGGTCAGCGTCAGGCCGATGGCAAGGCCGGCAAACTGTGATGGTGCACCGCGCTGCGTGACTCCGAGGATGCAGACGAGGAAGATGAACGTCGCCACCGCTTCGAACACGAAGGCAGAGGTCAGGTTGTATTGTCCGAGATAGCCTTGGCCCCAGCCATTCTGACCAAGACCGCCATTCCAGCCCTCAGCCTTGCCGGAGAGGATGAGATACAGAACGGCAGCACCGGCGATGGCGCCAAGAATTTGCGCGATCGCGTAGGTGATGAATTCGCCGAATGACATGCGGCCCGCGAGCAAGACACCGAAGCTCACCGCTGGATTGACGTGGCAGCCTGATACCGGGCCGATGCCATAAGCCATCGCGACGATTGCCAGCCCGAACGCGAACGCGATGCCGAGAATGTCGATCGAAGTCGGACCGACTCCCATGCCGGCAATTACTGCCGCCCCGCAACCAAACAAAACGAGTGTGAAAGTCCCGATGAATTCGGCGACTGCTTTCTTCATGTGTGCCCCAGCTATCAAAGTTAAGCGCTATCAACCGCAGTAACTGCGATGATTCGATGCGCCGCCAGATATCGCAGATTCACTGGGACTGAGGGCTTCCGCGACGTCATGGCAGGTCAGCGCTGTGGACGAATGTCCACAAGCGACTGGAGTCGCGAACGTTTTGATCTTCCGTGCTGAAAGATCAGATCAGCGTGTGGTCCGTTTCGTCTTCGCTTTCAATGCGTACTTTGCTTTCTTGTTGGTTTTTCTGGCTTTAGCTGCGCGCTTGACGGCTTTGCCGGGTTCGCGGAACGGATAGGTCTCGCCGTCCGGGAGCGGCACGCGGAATACATTCAGCGTCATGGCAACGAGAGTGTAGTAGCCGAGTATTCCGACGAATTCGACCATGCCGGCATTGCCGACCAATGCGTGCACGCGCGCATAAGTCTTGTCGGATACGCGCTTTGTGCGGTGCAGTTCATCAATGAAATCGTAGATCGCGCGCTGCTCTCTGGTCAGCTTGGGTTCGCGGCCCGCGCGCAAGGCATCGATTGTTGCGGCCTTGACGCCAGCCTTCTGCGCGATCGGAGCATGAATCCAGAACTCATATTGCGACAGCCAGAAGCGGCCGAGCACCAGGATGGTGAATTCGGACAGATGCGGCGGGATGCTCGTGTTGTAACGGCAAAAGGCGCCAAGCTTCTGCGCGAGATCTCCGTAATCCGGCGCCTCGAGAAAGACCGCGAACGGGCCTCCGAGCGCTCCCTTGCCCCGCGATTTCTCGATGTCGGCGAGCAGTGCGAGTTGCTTCTTGCTCATCTCGGACTTGGTCGGGATCTTCAGGCGAGGCGCAGGAATAGCGGCCGGCATGTGACGGTTCTCGATGTTGATCTGTTGATGGGCGCGGGCAGGGCAGTCTCAGGATTCGCCAAACACGCGCTGGAAGATCGTGTCGACGTGCTTGAAGTGATAACCGAGGTCGAAATTCTCCTCGATCTCGGCATTGCTCATTTTCGCGGTGACGCGCGGGTCGGCCTTCAGGAAGGCCAGGAAATCACCTTCGCCGCGCCAGACCTTCATCGCGTTGTCCTGCACGATGCGATAGGCGTCCTCGCGCGCCACACCCTTGTTGGTGAGGGCGATGAGCACGCGCTGCGAATGCACTAGGCCGCCGAGGCGGTCGAGATTCTTCTGCATGTTCTCAGGATAGACGATCAGCTTGTCGATAATGCCGGCCAGCCGGTTGAGCGCGAAATCGAGCGTCACCGTGGCATCCGGACCGATCATGCGTTCGACGGACGAATGCGAAATATCGCGCTCGTGCCACAGCGCGACATTCTCCATCGCCGGCATCGCATAGGAGCGGACCATGCGGGCAAGACCGGTGATGTTTTCCGACAGCACCGGATTGCGCTTGTGCGGCATGGCCGACGAGCCCTTCTGGCCCTGCGAGAAGAACTCCTCGGCCTCCAGCACCTAGGTGCGCTGCAGATGCCGGATTTCGGTGGCCAATCGCTCAACCGATGACGCGATCACGCCGAGCGTTGCGAAATACATCGCATGGCGGTCGCGCGGGATCACCTGCGTCGAGATCGGCTCGGACGTCAGGCCCATCGCCTTGGCGACGTGCGCTTCCACGCGCGGGTCGATCTGCGCGAAGGTGCCGACGGCG
>JAEYVN010000199.1 GCA_023431725.1 Pseudomonadota bacterium | reverse complement strand
TCAGCGGCCATTCGTAATCATCGAATATCGCAATGCCGCCGCGATCGAGCAGCGACCAGGCCAGCACGGCATCGCGATAGACGTCGGCGGCGATATGGCTGCCATCGACATAGGCGACATCGAAGCGCCGTCCCTGCGCACCGAGACGCGGCAGCACATCGGTCGAACTACCGACGATCTTCTCCACCCGCGCTTCATAGCCGGCGAGATTCCTGTCGAACTGCTGTTCGCTCTTGAGCGCAAGATCGGCAAAATAGGGATTCTCGTGATGCTCGACATTGCCCGCGAACGGATCGATGCACACGATGGTCGAATGCGGCAGCACGTTGAGAAAACACAGCGCCGAACGGCCCTCCCACGACCCCACTTCCACGATCCGCACCTTCCTGTCGCGCAGATGGCTCAGCCATTCCGCCCAGTTGAAGAAATGATGCGCGGCCCAATCGGTGTGGAACGTCCGGCCTTCTTCCCATTCCAGGATCTGCGCCTTGGTCAGATAAGCGTTTTCCGGCTTCTCGAGAAAAGCCCGATCTTCGTACGGATTGGTGCTCACGACATCTCCCTGGAACTTCCCGAAGCCATCATGGCAAGTCGCTGCGACAATCGCCAGCGCCAACCTGCCCAGTGGCGGCCCACCATCGGATTGCTATATTTTTCCTGAGGACTACGCCGAGAACAGGGAACCTCATGTCTCCACTCGCCCGTCTTGCCACCCGCGTCGTCTATGGGGCAACGCAACTGCCGCGCCTCGCCTGGTATGCAGGTCATGGCTACGCAGTGCAGCGGCTCGCCGCGGAGGTAAAGCGGCGCAACGGCCAGGATACGCCGCCGCGCGAACAACGGCGTCCCGGCGACAATCGCGCGCCGCTGCTCAGCCAGAGCCGGCTCTATGGCGACATGATGGACCTGCTCGCGCGCGATCTCGCCAATGTCGAGGAAGGTCTCTATCCGCTGCCCGCGGACCACGACGGCTCGCTGGTGACGCGACTGCGCCGCTCGCAATTGTTCTTCGCGGATCTGCCGATCATCCATCGCCGCCGTGAAGAACGCCGCCATGACGAAGTGCTGACCGAGGAAACACGCGGCAAGCGGCCCGATTATTATCTGCAGAATTTCCACTTCCAGTCCGGCGGCTGGATGACCGATGATTCCGCGCAGCGCTACGACACGCAGGTGGAAGTGCTGTTCAAGGGCACCGCCAATGCGATGCGACGGATGGCGCTGCCGGAGCTGTACGAGATTGTCAAAGGCCGCGATCAACGCACGCTTGCACTCATCGACATCGGCTGCGGCACCGGCCGCTTTCTCGATTTCGCCAAGCAGGCCTGGCCGCGGCTGCCGATGACCGGCATCGATCTGTCGGAGCCCTACATCAGGCACGCGCGCCGGCATCTGCGGCGCTGGTCGCGCCTGCGCACCATCGTCGGCAATGCCGAAAGCCTGCCGCTGCCGGATGCCAGTCAGGATGCGGCGACGAACATCTTCATGATGCATGAATTGCCGCCGAAGGTGCGACGCATTGTGATCGGTGAAGCCGCCCGCGTGCTGAAGCCGGGCGGCCGGCTCATCATCATCGATTCACTGCAGCGGCGGGACGTGCCTGAATACGACGGCATCCTCGAACGCTTCCCGCAGAATTATCACGAGCCGTATTTCGAGAGCTATCTCGACGAGGATTTCGCGCATATCGCCAAGACGCATGGCCTGACGCATGTGCGCGACGAACCGGCGTTCGTATCGAAGGTGATGGTATTCGATAAGCCTTGAGCGCGCTCAAATCGAGCGCGCTCGGATCAATGGCCTGGACCTCAGGCCTTGTCGCCACGCCACAGGCGATCGACGCTCCACGCTCCGCCGCCGGCAGCCGCGAGATACAAAAAGACGAAGCAGTAAAGCACCGCCAGTTCGCCGCCGTTCAGGATCGGATAGAATCCGCGCGGCGCATGGGCGTAGAAATATGCCACCGCAGTCATGCCCGATAGGATGAACGCCACCGGCCGCGTGAACAGGCCGATCACCAGCAGCACGCCGCCGATCAGTTCGATGATCCCGGCCGCGCCGCTCATGGTCGCGGGATTGGCGTTGTTCATCGGCCCGACGGGAATGTTGAGGTATTTCGTGGTGCCGTGCTGAAGCAACAGCAGACCCGACATGATGCGCAAAACGCTCAGAAGCTGAGACCGATAGGGGCGCAAAAAATCCATCCTGCCCTCCTGTGCTGTTGCGACTCGCGCATCAGGCGCCGTCGCCAGGACGCAACATCATTGGCACAACCGGATGACAAGGTGAAGTGGCGGCGCCCGCTTGCCGGCGTTACCCCGGCAGGAACGCCACCGCGCCGGTGCGCTCGTCGCGCAGCGTCTGCACGTTGGCGCGATAGAGCGCTTCGAGATTGTCCACGGTCAATACATCGGCCACCTTGCCTTCGGCGAGGCGCGTGCCGTCGCGCAGCAGATAGGCCCGCGTCGCCGCGCGCATCGCGTGGTTCGGATCATGCGTCGTGAACATCACGCCGAGGCCGGCTTCGGCCAGCGCACGGATCTGCTCCATCACCTTGCCCTGGTTGCCGAAATCGAGACTTGCGGTCGGCTCATCGAGCACGATGAATCGCGGCTCCTGCGCCAGCGCGCGCGCCAGCAGCACGAGCTGCCGTTCGCCGCCGGAGATTTCCGTATAGGCGCGCTGCGCCAGCTGCGCGATGCCGAAGCGATCCAGCATCGCCAGGCTGATCTCGCGATCATGCGCGCTGGGTGCGGCGAATAGCGAGCCATGCGCGGTGCGGCCCATCAGCACGACGCTTTCGACGGTGAAGGCGAA
>JAEYVN010000173.1 GCA_023431725.1 Pseudomonadota bacterium | reverse complement strand
TGTTGGCTTCGGTGCGGGCCTGGTCCGGCAATTCGGGCAACGCTCGGCCCAGCTCGATGATGTAACGATAGCGGTCGTCCCACTCATCCAGCAGTTCGAAATTGTCGGTGATCTCTTCGATCGTCATTAGTCCGTCCGGTGTAGGGATTTTCGGTAGATATAAGCAGCCGGACGGGCTGATAAAAGCTCGGATATCAAGAAGCTGCCGCCCGTCACGCCGGGCGGCGAGGATCCTTCAGCGGCAGAGGCGCGCGCCAGTCCGGGGTCTTGTCGGTCTGGGGCGGCGTATTTTGCGCTTGCGGCAGCTTGTCGGCGCGCGGGATCGAGCCGGTCTGCGCCGGAGTCGCAACGTTATCCTGCAGCAGGTCGAACAGATAGCGGGCGCCGGCCTGCGCGCGCTGGCCGAAGGCGATGGCGGCCTGGCCGCCGACCTGGCAGGCTTCGGGCTGACGCTGGCAAAATCCGCTCATGTCCGAGACGGCGGCGGTCGCCGCACTGACCGCATCGGCGGCGCCGATATTCGGCGCCTGAGTCTCAGTGAGATATTTTCCGCTCGGCAAAAGGATAAGCACGATGCTCAGCCAGAATGCCATTCGCAGCAGAAGGAACATGACGCAAACCCCGATACTCCCCGGCGGCTCGTTCGGCCGCTTGCATCACCCGTATCAGGCCCGGCTGAAAAGCCAGTTTGGGTTTTTGGGCTTATTCGATGAGAATGAGCGACGAGTTTGAATCGAATTTGAATCATTTTCGATGCGGATTGCCCGAAAATGCTGTCGATCTCAGGTGCCGGCTAAAATCTGCGTCCGCCGCGCTGTCGATAACCTTCACCATTCGTTCACGATGAGCGCAGCCATCCCCCATTTCGACCGCTCGGAAACTTGGCGGTGGCGCCAAACTCCGTTCCCTTAGCGTTCGCTTAAGCCGGGTCTGACACGATCCGCATCCTAAATGGGGAGTGTGTCAGCGAAAGCTGCTGACGCAGTGGGTTGTCTTGAGTCTGGTTCAGCCGTTTCGCGACTATATCGACGGCCTTGTGCATCCGTCCGTCCGGCATGATCCGCTGGCGGCGAGACGGCATCGCGCCTTTATAGCCCCGCGCCTGTGGGGCTCGCTCATTACGATCGCGGTTTTCCCGGTCTATCTCGCGGTGCGTGGGGTTCCGGAAGCGATCGAGATCACGATCTTCGCCTGGCTCGTGATGCCGATCCTTGCCGCATATTATCTGTCCAGGACCGGTCAATATGAGCGCGCCCATATCATCTCGTCATTGTCTCTGACGAGCCTGGTCTTCGCGATTGCGTGGACCACGGGCGGCATCATGTCCTTTGCGGCGATCTGGCTCGTGGTGGTCCCGCTGGAAGCCGCGCTGTCCATGTCGCGCCGCGCAGTCAGCATTGCGTCGGGCTTTGCTCTGGCCGCCGCCGGTCTGCTGCTGGTTCTCACCATGCTGGGCATGTTGCCGAAGCTGGAGACCGGCAATCCGGCCGCGCTGATGGCGCTGGGGATCATTTCGGCCGTGCTGTATTCGGCGGGACTGAGCTTCAGCGCTGAGGCGATGGCACGCACAAGCTCGTCGCGGCTGAACGCGGAAGAGGAGCGCTATCGTCTTCTCGCCCACAATATGACCGACGTCATCACCCGGCATGCGCGCAATGGCGCCGTGTTGTTCGTGTCGCCCGCCGCCGAACCGCTGTTCGGTGCCGGCCTCGACCATCTCACCGGCCACGGCCTGTTCGGGCGCGTACATGTCGCCGATCGCCCAGCCTATCTGAAGGCGCTTTCGGACGCGGCCATGCTTGGCACCCCGCAATCCGTCGAATTCCGGGTGAAGCGCGCGTCGGACGACGCACGCCATGCCGTGGAATTCGTCTGGGTCGAAATGCGTTGCCGGCCACTCGATCAGGAACTGCGCACGGCAGCGGATCAGCGCGAGGTCGTCGCCGTCATGCGCGATATCTCGGATCGCAAGTCGCAGGAGCAGGCGCTGCAGATCGCGCAGGCCGAATCCGATCGCGCCAATGCCGCGAAGACGCACTTCCTCGCCACCATGAGCCACGAGTTGCGGACGCCGTTAAACGCGATCATCGGCTTTTCCGACATGCTGATGCAAGAAGAGCAGATGCAGCTCAATGCGGCGCGGCGACGCGAATATGCGCAGCTGATCAACGATTCCGGCGCCCATCTGTTGTCGGTGGTCAACGGCATCCTCGATATGTCGAAGATGGAGACCGGCGATTTCGTGATCACGCCGGAGCCGTTCGAGCCCTCTGCCGTCATCAACAATTGCTGCGATATCCTCGCATTGAAAGTGCGCAGTGCCGAGATCGACCTGATCGTGCGCAATGCCGGTGGAATGCCCGACGTCGTTGCCGACAAGCGCGCCTTCAAGCAGATCTTGCTGAATTTGTTGTCCAACGCCATCAAGTTCACCAATCGCGGCGGCCAGATTTCGGTTGTATCCCGCGTCGAGGGCTCGCGATTTGTGGTGTCGGTCGAGGATAACGGTATTGGCATCGCATCAGCGGATTTGCCGCGCATCGGCAATCCTTTCTTCCAGGCAGGATCGGCCTATGATCGCCGGCACGACGGCACAGGTCTTGGTTTGTCCATCGTCAAGGGACTTGTCGATCTGCATGGCGGCGAGTTGAAAGTCTCCAGCGAACTCGGAAAGGGAACAACGATTTCAATCTATCTTCCGCTCGACTGCGAAACAGTCACGGCATTGCGTAAGACCGACGCGGCAACCGCTCAGGTAGAGATGGCTGTCGCGATCGATGAGATGACGGTTCGGAAAAGTGCGTAAGTCTACAAATCGGGGACAGTCCGCGGCCAAGGCGAAAGCCGTACAGCCAGAGCCGACATCCAGTTTCTTTCAACGCAAGGACATTGTTGCCGGCGCGCTCGCCTTCGCAGCCGCGACGGCCATTGTTGCCAACGCGGCTTTCCTGCAGGCCGGTCCGCATCCGGCGCCGATGTTCTCCGGCAAGGCCGCCATGCCGGCATCAGCGCCTGCCGTGCCGAAATCCATTCGCGTGGTTGGCGAGGACATCACCGGTCCGCCGCCATTGCCCGTAGCGTCGCCCAAGGTGGTGCGTGCTGCCGAACCGGAATTGCCGAAGGTTGAGTCGGCGGCTCCCGCGACTTCCGCGGCCCTACGCCCGCGCAACGAGATCATCGCCGATATCCAGCGCGAACTGTCGCGTCGTGGTTTCTATGATGGTGCGGTTGATGGTGTTCACGGTCCCAAGACCGATGCGGCGATGCGCGACTTCGAACAGGCCGCGGGTCTCAAGCCAGGGTCCGAGCCGAACGATGTCTTCCTGCGCGCCTTGACGCGATCGCAGGCCAAGGCATCTGCGCCTGCTGCCGCTGCTGCGGCCCAGCCGAGCCGCCATGATCCGATCGCCGAGTTGATCGCACCGTCCTCCAAACGCGTCCTTGCCGTCCAGCGCGCGCTGGCCGAATACGGCTATGGACAGTTCAAGCCGAATGGTACCTTCGGTCCTGAGACCAAGGATGCCATCGAGCAGTTCGAACGTGCGCGCAAGATGCCGGTGACCGGTCAGATCTCGCCGCGTCTGGTGCGGGAATTGTCAGCGCTGACCGGCCGGCCGCTGGAATAGCCTCAACCTTGCATCCCGCCATGTTTCGCGCGAAGAGCCGTGCCGGACGGCGGCGGTGTGTCGCCATGACTGATGTTGTTCGCGCATGAGATTGAAATCATCGATCTGGGTCTCCGCCTATGTTCGGCGCTGCATGATAGAAGGCGCCTATGCGGTCGTGCGCCGGCGCGGGGCGGAGGAGGCGGGTGCGATCTTCGTCAAGATCGACCGGCTCGACGGGACATCGGATCTGTTTGGTCCGGCGCCGCAAACGGAGTTCGATGACGCGCGTCCCATCGATCGCGCCTTCATGGCCAGCCTGCGCGACCAGCCCAAACCGAACGACGAGGTGGAAACCTATCTCGGCCGGCAGATCAAATTCGACCCCGACATCTGGATTGTCGAGGTCGAAGACAAAAACGGCCGGAATTTTCTCGACCGGATCGTCGCTTGATCAGGAGCCCGATGGCGCGCGGCGCTGGGTGAGGTCAGCCGGCTTGGCGGGGTCTTCGGTCCTCTGCTGGTCTTGCACAGCATTGTCGCGCGCCCGCATTCCGGCTTCGGGCCAGTGCGATGGGCGGTGGGTCGCTGTCTTCGCCTCCAGGCGATCGGCGGCGCGCCAGATCGCGACCATCTGCAACGCAGCCGGCAGCGGCAAGACTTCGAACAGTTCGGAAAGGCTGTAGACGCGGTCGGCGGAATGGCTGACCGATGGATTGAGAAACATCAGGATGCGCTGGAATGCATCGATCGGGACAGCCATCGCCCGTGCCGATACGGCGAATGGTTCTCCGTGCGGATCGGCCACGATCCGGCCGGTGATGATGCGCGATGTGCCGAGCGACTGCTGAAGCAGCGTGGTGAATTCCTGCACGCGACCCGCGACAGCCGCTTGTTCGAGATAGCGAATGACGTTGGTGCCTTGGGCCAGAGGAACGTGCTGGATATCCGCCGCATGTGCGAGCGACAGCAGGATCGTGCGCCGCTCGTGCGGTGTGGCCG
>JAEYVN010000148.1 GCA_023431725.1 Pseudomonadota bacterium | reverse complement strand
CCCCAGATTCGTAGTCTGGTGCTCTATCCAGCTGAGCTACGGGCGCGTGCTGCGATAAATCGTAACTTGGGCATGGCCCCGGAGGTCTCCGGGGCGATCATGCGCGCAAGACCGGCGCAACGGGCGGATAGCTATCGTCCCGGCTGCGGAATGGCAAGACTTTTTGGGGCACCGGGAAGATTTACCGGCCATCAGGCGCTGGCGCGCTCCTCCCGCCAGACATCGAGATCGACCGCCTGGTCCGGGATGGTCATATGGAACGTGGCGCCGATGGTGCCCTCGACCAGCCGGATCTGGCCGCCATGGGCCCGAATGAGCTCGGCGGCGATGGCAAGGCCAAGGCCGGTGCCGCCCGGCCGGGTCGACCCCGAGAAGGCCTCGAACAGATGCTCCTTGGCGCGCGGGGAGAAGCCTGGCCCCGTGTCCGAGACCTCGATGACCACCACCCCACCCTCGCGCCGGCCGGTGACACGAATCTGGTCGCGCTGGGGATTGTTCGGCGCGCGCGCCTCCAGCGCCTGGGCGGCGTTGCGGGCAAGGTTCAGCAGCACCCGGAAGATCTGATCGTGGTCTGCATCGACCTCCAGGCCCCGTTCGATCGAAACGATCCAGCCAATGCCGCTGTCTTTGCCAAAGCCGAGATTGTCGCGCACCTCATCGACAAGCGCTCCCAGCGAGATCATCCGGCGATCGGGGGCCGCTTCCTGCGCCCGTCCGTAGGACAGGGTGGACTGACAGAATTCGATCGCCCGTTCGAGGGTGCGCACCAGCTTGGGTGCGAAACGCTGCACCCGCGCATCACGGACCGTCGACAATTGATCCGACACCAGCTGCGCCGAAGCCAGCATGTTGCGCAGATCATGATTGATCTTCGACACGGCAAGGCCAAGCGCCGCAAGCCGGCTGCGCTCATGCAGCAGCGATGTGAGATTGCGCTGCATGGTCGCCAGTTCGCGTTCGGTGACGCCGATCTCGTCGTTACGCTGCGACACCTTGATCGCGCGCGAAGGATTTTCCGGATCGGCTCGGAACGACATGATGTTGCGCGTGATCCGCCGCATCGGCCGCACGAACATGAAATGCAGCGCCAGATAGACCAGCGCCAGCGTCGATGCGGAAATGATCAGCGACACGATCAGCACGTTGCCGGAGAAGCGCAGCATCGCGCGCTGCAGGCCGCCGGTCTGCATCAGGATTTCAAGAAATTCGCCATCCCGCGGCGCCGGACCGATCACGCGCATCACCGTGGACCCATGATCGGTCAAGCCGTGATAGGCGCCTTTGATCGCTTCGATCCATGTGACATCGCGCATGTCGTAGTTGCGATGAATCTCGTCCGGCAATTCCGTCACCGCCAGCAGTCGCCGGGTCTGGCCGGTCTTCATCGCAACAGCCTGCGCGCCGATGTTGTTGAGGATGTCGCGCGCCAGATCGTCAGGCACCATTCCGCTTGGCGCCGCATAGAGAACCAGAGCCGCAGTGCGCGCCGCGGCCAGTCGATCATTCATCCAGTTGAGACGGAAGTTGGAGACCGACGGCACATAGATCATCACCTCCGCGACCACCACGAACAGAACCGTGAGGACGAGGAGCTTGCCGGAGAGTCCGAACCGCGGCACGCGGACTGGGTCAGACTGATCGTCGAATTCGGCCATCTTGTCGCGCCAGGCTGGAGCTGTTCGAGAACCCCGAGATCCACAACCCTTGTATGATGCAGCGCACCAGCAAGCACGTCAAACGGGACAATTGAATGTCGTTTACGGCACTTTTTAGGGATTGTGTCTGAAAAAGAAGCAGCTCTCGGGGTCGAGCGTGGCGCGTGAAGGTTCCATTAACGAAATTTCCGCCACGCCCTCCTAGCAGCGGCCAGATAAATCCTGTTCCATTTTGCCCGGATCGCCGCATGGGTCGCATTGACGAAAGCGGCATAATTCACTTATAAGCCGCCCAAATTCCGACGTCGGCGGGCCCTGCATCCTTTTGCGGGCGGGCAGCAGGCGCAAAACCACCCGATACATCCGGCATTGCGCCGCGACCAGCGGAGAAAGACCCCGTGAAACGGACCTATCAACCGAGCAAGCTTGTGCGCAAGCGCCGTCATGGCTTCCGGGCACGCATGGCCACGGTCGGCGGCCGTAAGGTTATTGCTGCGCGCCGTGCACGCGGCCGTAAGCGCCTGAGCGCTTGAACCGGCGGCCGCAAGGCCGTCGAAATGGCGATGGAACGCCTCAGGCAACGAGCGGACTTTTTGGCCGCTGCGGGCGGGATCAAGGTCCCGGCCGCTACTTTTGTTATGCAGGCACGCGACCGCCGAGAGCCAGGCCCCGTCCGGGTCGGCTTTACCGTTTCCAAGAAAGTCGGAAATGCGGTCGAGCGCAACCGGGTGCGCCGCCGCCTGCGCGAGGTCGTGCGGTTGAATTCCGGGGATGCATTGCGTCCCGGTCATGACTATGTGCTCGTCGGGAGACGGGCGGCGTTATCTGCGGATTTTTCTGCATTGATTGAAGATTATCAGCGCGCCATTGCGCGCATCCACGCTAAGCGCCAACCACGACGGGATGCGCCACAGAATCCCTGAATCTGCGAGCCGGAGTTCATGATTAACGACCAGAAGAACATGCTGCTCGCCATCGGGCTCTCGGTGCTCGTGATCATCGGCTGGCAGTATTTTGTCGGCACGCCGCAATTGGAAAAGCAGCGGCAGCAACAGCAAATCCAGCAGCAACAGGCGCAACAGCAGCAAACGCCGGCGGCTCCCGGCACGGCCCCACAGCCCGGCGCGCAGCCCGGATCGCTGCCTCAAGTGCCTAGACAAACCACCCTGCCCGGCACCGCCCCTGCCCGCGAAACCACGCTTGCCGCCTCCCCGCGGGTGAAGATCGACACGCCCACCATCCAGGGTTCGGTATCGCTGAGAGGGGCGCGCATCGATGACATCGCGCTGATCAAGTTTCGCGAGACCGTCAATCCGAAATCGCCCCCGATCGTCCTGCTCTCGCCGTCAGGCAGCGCGCATCCGTTCTACGCCCAGTTTGGCTGGACCAATGCCGCAGGCAGCAAGGTCAAATTGCCGGACGACAATACGGTCTGGACGCAGGAGGGCTCGGGCACGCTGGCACCGGGCAAGCCGATCACTCTCGTCTGGAACAACGGCGAGGGCCTCGAGTTCCGCCGCGTGATCAGCGTGGACGACAAGTACCTGTTCACGGTCGATGACACGGTCATCAATCGCAGCGCCGATCCGGTGACGCTCTATCCCTACGCGCTGATCTCGCGCCACGGCCGACCGCAGATCGAAGGCTATTACATCCTGCACGAAGGCCTCATCGGCGTGCTCGGGGACAAGGGCCTGCAGGAGATTTCCTACAGCGACATCGAGTCCAAGAAGAATATCGCCTTCAACGTCACCGACGGCTGGCTCGGCATCACCGACAAATACTGGGCGGCGACCCTGCTGCCCAAGACCGACGCCAAGCTGCAGGCGAATTTTTCCGCCCGCGACGTGAACCAGCGCCCGGTCTTCCAGACCGACTATCTGCTGGATCCGGTGACCATTCAGCCCGGCGGCACCGGCCAGGCCGAGGCCCGGCTTTTCGCCGGCGCCAAGGAAGTCTCGGTCGTCGATGGCTATGAAACGGCGCTGAAACTCAACCGCTTCGAGCTCTTGATCGACTGGGGATGGTTTCATTTCATCACCAAGCCGATGTTCTGGCTGCTCGACTATTTCTACAAGCTGGTGGGCAACTTCGGCGTCGCGATCCTGATCGTCACCGTGATCATCAAGATTGCGTTCTTCCCGCTGGCCAACAAATCCTACGCCTCGATGGCCAAGATGAAGGCCGTCCAGCCGCAGATGGTGGCGCTCCGCGAACGCTATGCTGACGACAAGGTCAAGCAGCAGCAGGCGCTGATGGAGCTGTACAAGCAGGAGAAGATCAACCCTCTGGCCGGCTGTCTGCCGATCCTGATCCAGATTCCGGTGTTCTTCGCGCTCTACAAGGTGCTCTTCATCACCATCGAAATGCGGCACGCGCCATTCTTTGGCTGGATCCACGACCTTGCCGCGCCCGATCCCACGACGATCTTCAACCTGTTCGGACTCATTCCCTGGAATCCGGCAACCGTACCGCTGATCGGAGCGCACCTGATGCTCGGCATCTGGCCGATCATCATGGGCATCACGATGTGGTTCCAGATGAAGCTCAATCCGGCTCCGCCGGATCCGACCCAGAAGATGATCTTCGACTGGATGCCGCTGATCTTCACCTTCATGCTGGCGACCTTCCCGGCCGGTCTCGTGATCTACTGGGCCTGGAACAACACCCTCTCGGTGTTGCAGCAGTCGTACATCATGAAAAAGCACGGCGCGAAGATCGAGCTCTGGGACAACATCCTCGAGCTGTTCGGAAAGAAGCGGACACAGACGCCGTCGACCTGACGGCGTCCCCGCTGAAAGCATCTCGATCAGGGTGGCCGGGCATAGCCGCGTCGTTGACGCCTTCTGTCCCGGCCATTTCTGTCTTGCAGTTTGGAAAGCGTGAACGTCCGTAACAAGACGAGGGTGCACGAGAGCGAAATGGCCGACTACACCCGCAACGAGATCGAGACCGGACGCAAGCTTTTTGCCGGCGACTGGCAGTTCATCTGGGCCGCCACGCAGATGGACAAGCTGCCGCCGATGCAGGGGATCGAAATCGCCTTTGCCGGCCGCTCCAACGCCGGCAAATCATCGCTCATCAATGCCCTCACCGGGCGCAAGGCGCTCGCCCGCACGTCGAATACGCCCGGCCGTACGCAGGAGCTGATCTTTTTCCAGGGACCGGACGACCTGCGGATCACGGACATGCCGGGCTATGGCTACGCCGAGGCCCCCAAGGCCAAGGTGAAGGCCTGGACCGCGTTGATCCATTCCTATCTGCAAGGCCGCGCCAATCTGGCCCGTGTCTATGTGCTGATCGATGGCCGGCACGGCATCAAGGAGGCCGACAAGCCAGCGCTCGAGCTGATGCGCGTGGCGGCCGTCAGTCATCAGGTCGTATTGACCAAATGCGATCAGCTGTCGGCCAAGGATCTGGCCAACCGCATCGACGAAGTCTCGACGCAGATCGCCAGGAATGCCGCGGCGTACCCGGAAGTGCTGGCAACCTCGTCACGCGAAGGCACTGGCATCCCGGAACTGCGAGCGGCCATCGTGCGGTTGATGGCGGAGCGAAGAGGATAGGAGCCGGTCGATGCTGCAGATTCTGATCGGCATTGCCGCATTGTTCGGCTGCGCGGGCATCATCTTCGCCGCAGCCGGCGCCCATGCAAAACCCGGCAGCGGCCTCGACAGCGCCGGCCACATGCTGCTGTTTCACGCTCCCGCCGTCATTGCCAGTTGCGCCGCCATCGCCAGCGGCCTGATCAGCCGGCCAGCCGGCATTGGTGCCGCGATCCTGCTGTTGCTGGGCGTTGCGCTGTTCTCCGGCGACCTTGCCCTGCGCGCCTATGCCGGCCATCGCCTCTTTCCCATGGCAGCCCCGACCGGCGGCATGGTGATGATCGGCGGCTGGGCGCTGCTGGCGCTCGCGGCCCTTCTGGCGCTGCGCTCCTGACACGCCCTCTTCCGCATTCACCTGACGGCAGCTAAAAGAGCCGCCGTCTTCGCAGTCCCGATAAATTGCCATGGATGCCGATTAAGGAACGTTCGACATGACGGTGTCACCTCACGATCAGGCCCGCATTCTGTCCGAGGCGCTGCCGCACATGCAGCGCTACGACGAGGAAACCGTCGTCATCAAATACGGCGGCCACGCGATGGGCGAGGAGGAGGCTGCGCGCGAATTTGCCCGCGATATCGTTCTGCTCGAGCAAACCGCCATCAATCCCGTCGTCGTTCATGGCGGCGGCCCGCAGATCGCGGCCATGCTCGGACGCCTCGGCATCAAATCGCAATTCGCCGGCGGTCTGCGCGTGACCGATGCGGCAACCGTCGAGATCGTCGAGATGGTTCTGGCCGGCTCGATCAACAAGCAGATCGTCAGCCACATCAATCAGGCCGGCGGCAAGGCCGTGGGTCTGTGCGGCAAGGACGGCAACATGGTCATCGCACGCAAAGCGGGCGGCCCGAGCGGTGCAGCGGTCGCCGATGTTGTCGATCTCGGCTTTGTCGGGGAGCCGGAGAAAATCGATACCACCGTGCTCGATCAGATCATCGGCCGTGAACTCATTCCCGTGCTGGCGCCGATTGCGTCAGGCCCTGCCGGCGAAACCTTCAACGTCAATGCCGACACCTTCGCCGGCTACATTGCAGGCGCATTGAAGGCCAAGCGTCTGCTGCTGCTGACCGACGTGCCCGGCGTGCTCGACAAGTCGAAGAAGCTGATCCCCGACCTGTCGGTGAATGACATCCGCAAGCTGATCGCGGACGGCACGATTTCCGGCGGCATGATCCCGAAGGTGGAGACCTGCATCACCGCGCTCGAACAGGGCGTCGAAGGCGTCGTCATCCTCGACGGCAAGGTGAGGCACGCGGTGCTGCTGGAGCTGTTCACCGATCACGGTGCCGGTACGCTGATCCATCGCTGAGCCCATAAAGCCTCAGCCCAACGAAACAAGCCGCAGCCATCGAATACGCAGATGGCTGCGGCTTTACTTTGTTACGCAACGCTACAAACACACAACGAATCAACGCAACGCAACGTCACGCCACCAACAGGCGCATTACGGCATCACATAGGCATAGATGCGGTTGCGCGAAAATTTCGCTTCCGCAACACGTCGGTTGTAATTGCCGGAAATGATGATCGGATTACCCGAGGCATCGATGCCGGACACGATGCCGACATGACCACCGCGCTTGCCACGCGACATCACAGCGATGGCGCCCACCTGCGGGCCGGAAATGCGGCGTCCGTAATTGGCGAATGAGCTGGCCATATTCGAGCCGGTGCCGCGGTGACCGGCTTTCTCCAGCACCATATTCATGAAGCGGGCACACCACAGTGCACTCATGCCGGTCGGATTGGTACCGAGATAACGGCGCGCCTGCGCGACCAGGCCTGAAGACCCGAAGCCGGACGTTACCGCAAATGATGTCGAGGTCGCTGCAGCAGCGGGCGCAACGCGATGCGCAACATGCCGGCCGCGGCGATGGACGTGACGGCTTGCATGGCGGGCGCGATGCACATGCCGGCCCCGCGGCGCATGGGCTGCACGCTGAGTTGCACGCGGCGTCGCGGCGGCATTGGCGCCGAAATTGAAGCCGAACGGCGTAACCGGGGCCACAGCCGCTGCGGTGTGCCGTACGGTCTTTTGCTTGTAGCGCCGGGCTTCGGCCGGCGAATGGAAGGCAGTCAATACAATGGCAGTAGCGATAGTAGCCGTGACAGCGAATGTCCTCGATTTCTTTTTCTTGGATAGGAAAGTCATCAATGTCCCACTCATGTACGCTTTTACTCAACCGCATGGCGCCCCACGCCGCACGGCACTCAAGCAAACGCCGCCGTGACGAGCACGACGGCGTTGCGAAAGGCGCGATGAAGGCGGATGGAGGCGAGAATGCGGCCGCAATCCGGCAAATGGTTCACAAGGGGTTACAATTTGTAATAAAGGTGGCGAGACATGCGCAAAACGGCGGCTCTTCAGCGGTCTGCATTCGCTGAAGGCATGGCACACAACAATACGGACAATAGCGTTAACGGCGGCGGCTCAGACGAAACACGGCTTGTTCGCCGAAAAGATTCCACACCCACCACGGGAAGTTGAGTCGAAGCTTGCGGCCCCAGGCGTCGAGCGCAACGGCAGTCTCGATTTTTATGCCGAGTTCCTCGCACAGATCGCGAAAATCGCGGATCGTGCAGAAGTGGATGTTCTTCGTATTGTACCAGGTTTCCGGCAGGTTCGCCGTGCGCGGCATACGACCGAACAGCAGCAGCATCAGCCGGATTTTCCAGTGTCCGAAATTCGGGAACGACACGATCGCACGCTCGCCGATGCGCAGCATGTGCTCGAGCACGACGCGTGGCTGCCACGTCGCCTGCAGCGTCTGCGACAGGATGACGTAATCGAATGCATCGTCGGGATAGTCGACAAGGTCGGTGTCGGCATCGCCCTGAATCACCGCGAGACCTTTGGCGACGCAAAAA
>JAEYVN010000036.1 GCA_023431725.1 Pseudomonadota bacterium | reverse complement strand
CGTGGTGACGCGCTTGCGCGGCGATGCAAGCTGGAATCTGCGGGAGATCGCCTGCGGCCATGACGCCATGATCGACATGCCGGACCGGCTGGCCGACATGCTGATCGAGGCGGCGTGAATTGTCACGGCTTTTGCATTTTGCCGTAACGAAGGAGGTGCGAAGAATAATTTTCTCCCACGTCGCAACGATTTAACCACGGCTGCGCGAAAGCGCAGCAGGAACTTCTCCATTCTTGCAGGACAAAAAATTTCAGTTCGCTTGAGAAAAGCGTGTTCCGCCGCCTAGCATGCTTCTAACGCAAACGCTGCGACAGCGCGGCGCATGCAAGCGGAGTGCGGGCGATGACAAAGATTGCACGGCGGGATTTTCTCAAACATTCATTTGCGGCGACAGCCTTTGCGACGGTGGCGGGCGAATTCTCCTGTATCGAATTTGCCGATGCCGCGCCGATCCAGGTTCCGGTGGTCGACAAATTGTCGATCCGTGTGCTGGTCGATTCAAGTCACGATCAGTTCCTGAAGCCGCTCACCGTGCAGGGTGTGCAAAGCCAGCCGCCGGGGTCGGGCCGTGGCGCCGATTACCGGCAGGTGCTGCACAATCAATGGGGTCTGTCGCTGTATCTGGAATCGCAACGCGCCGCCGAGCAACGCACGATCTTTCTCGATTTCGGCTACAGCCCGGATGCACTGCTCAACAATATCGGCATCCTGAAAGCCGATCCCGCCAAGGCCAATGCGCTGATCGTGAGCCACGGCCATTTCGATCATTACGGCGGCCTGCAGGGCTTCCTGACGAAATATCGCGACACGCTGCCGGCAGACATCAAACTCTATGCCGGCGGTGAAGACAACTTCTGCAAGCGCTACAGCGGCCCGCAGAATGCGCTGGCCGAATTCGGCGCGCTCGATCGCCGCGAGCTGGCAGCGAAGAAAGTCGCCGTTGTGCTGGCGGAGTCGCCGACCGTTGTCGCCGACCATGCCTTCACGACCGGCAAGATCAAGCGCACCAGCAAGGAGCGCATCCTGCCGAACACGCAGGTCGAATTCGCGATCAAGGATGGCCTTGGCTGCGACGCGACGCACTACACGGCCGCCGAACTGCAGGGCAAGATCGTGCCCGACGAGCATATCCACGAGCACGCCACTTGCTTCAACATCAAGGACAAGGGCCTTGTGGTGATCAGCTCCTGCGGCCATGTCGGCATCGTCAATTCGGCACGGCAGGCGCAGGAAGTGTCGGGCGTGAAGAAGATCCACGCGCTGGTCGGCGGTTTCCATCTCGGGCCGGCGCCGAAGGATTACATCGAGCAGGTGGTCGGCGAGATCAAGGAGTTGAACCCGGACGTGGTTATCCCGATGCATTGCAGCGGCAACAATTTCACGCAGGCCGTTGCCAACCATCTGCCCGACCGGCTGATTGAATCGACCACGGGCAGCCGGTTGACTTTCGGCGCATAAGCGCGCCTTTGCGCAAGCATGCAACGCCGAATCCTGGTCGGCCTTCTGGCCGTATCGCTTCTTGTCGGGTCTGCCCTCGTGCAACGCGTGACGGCGGACGATGACACGCGCCAGATCACCGCGTCCGAATCCATGGATGCGGTGATGTGGGGGCAGAGCACCATCGGCGGGCCCTTCAGACTTGTCGATCACACCGGCACGCCACGCACCGAAGCGGATTTTCGCGGCAAGGTGCTGCTGGTCTATTTCGGATTCACGCATTGCCCGGATATCTGCCCGACCGATCTGATGGCGATTGCCGGCGCGCTGAATGAGATTGGGCCGAAAGCCGATCAGGTGCAGGCGCTGTTTATCACACTCGATCCGCAGCGCGATACGCAGAAGCTGCTGGCAACCTATGTCGATTCATTTCACGACCAATTCATCGGCCTGACCGGCAGCGAGATCGATATCCGCCGCGCCGCCCATGCCTACAAGGTCTATTTCAAAAAGGTGCCCGGCAAGAACGATGACGATTATGCCATCGATCACAGCGCCTACATTTACTTGATGGACCGCGACGGAAAATTCGCCGGCGTCTTCCCGCCATCGACATCGCCGGATCGCATTGCGCAGGTGCTGAAGCCAATGGTGGGGAAGTAGATTGTCTTTGAACGCGAAACTCTCTCCGTTCATTCCCGCGTAAGCGGGAATCCAGATTTTAGCCTCTGGGTCCCCGCCTTCGCGGGGACGAACGGATGAGATCCTAGCCAATCACTCTATCCGCATAAGCCAACCCGCCGAGATCGCAGCGCTCGTTCCTGCCGAACCAGCGGTAGCGGTTGCGCGCGATGAACGCATAGAAGCGGTCGCGTAGTGGCTGCGGAACGAGGCGAAAGGCATTCACCCAGCCATAGCCGGGCAGGGCGGCGAGCGCCGCGATGGCCGAGTCCGAGCGCAGGTTAACGATGCCATCGATCAGCACGGCGTTGCTTTGCGGGTTATCGGGATCGATGCCGTGTTTCAAAGCCAGCGCGCGGCCGTAGGGCGACTGGATCGCCGCGAACAGGAATTTGCGCGCGGTATCGCGTTTGGCGACGAAGCGAAACCAGCCCGAACAGATCACGCAGTCGCCGTCATAGAGAATAAGGGCGCGCGCGCCCCGCTCGCCGATGTTGCGGATCGACGGATCGTCAGCCGCAATCATGCGTTACCCCGTTTCCGCGACAGGTCATCGGAATTTGCCTGATGTCAGCACGGCGCGGTGAAGCGATTTTGTGCTCGCGTTGTCGATTTTGCGAAAATTTAGCACGCCCGCAGGCGGTTGCGAATAATCTGGCCATGCGTGACCATGCGGACGTGGTAGCCTAACCTGATGATCCTTGATCCGGATGGTGCGCGTGTCGAACACTGACAATCTGCCCCCGTATTACATCACGCCGGATAGCTTCGCGCGCTATGAGCAGACGTTTCCAAAGCTCACGCCACAGGACATCGATCGCATCCGGCGTTTCGGTGAGGTGAAGCGCTTTGCCGATGGCGAATTGCTCTTCGAGACCGGCAAGCCCGCGCTCGGCATGTACGTCGTGCTGTCCGGGCATGTGGCAATCTCCCAGCGCGACGGCCTCGGCCATGTCACACCAATCCTGGAGGAGGGCGAAGGCCAGTTTCTTGCCGAGGTCGGCGCCTTGTCGGGAAAGGCAGCGCTGGTCGATGCCCGCGCAGAGGGCGATCTGGCGGCGCTCTTCGTCCCGTCGGAGGGATTGCGCCGCCTGCTGATCGCCGAGGCCGAACTGGGCGAGCGCATCATGCGTGCGCTGATCCTGCGCCGCGTCTCGCTGATCGAGAGCGGCTTCGGTGGTGTGGTGATCATCGGCTCGTCCTATTCCGGCGACGTGGTCCGAATTCAGAGGTTCCTGACGCGCAACGCGGTGCCGCAGCATCTGCTGGATCCCGAGACGGATGCCGAAGCCAAGGAGTTGATCGCGCGCTATGCGCCGTCGCCTGCGGATCTGCCGCTGGTCGTCGCGCCCGACAGCACAATGCTGCGCAACCCGCGTGAGGCCGAGCTTGCCCATGCCATCGGCATGGTTACGGCATCACCGTCGGACAAGGTTTACGATGTGGCCGTGGTGGGTTCGGGACCTGCGGGCCTGGCGACGGCGGTTTATGCCGGCTCCGAAGGGCTGTCCGTGATCGTGCTGGACAAGCGCGCCTTTGGCGGACAGGCCGGGGCCAGCGCGCGGATCGAGAATTATCTCGGCTTCCCGACCGGCATCTCCGGCATTGCGCTGGCGGGTCGCGCTTTCGTGCAGGCGCAGAAGTTCGGCACCGAGATCATGATCCCGATCTGCATCAGGGCGCTGGATTGCTCGCGCCCGGACGGCACCTTCGTGCTTTCCACGAACGAGGGCCTGACGGTCAAGGCGCGTTCGGTGGTGATCGCCAGCGGCGCGCTGTATCGGCAGCTCGCTGTCGACAATCTGAAGGATTTCGAAGGGCGCGGCGTCTGGTATTGGGCCTCCCCGATCGAGGCGAGGCTTTGCGCCAATGAGGAAGTCATCATCGTCGGTGGCGGCAATTCGGCCGGACAGGCCGCGGTGTTTCTCACCGACCATGCATCGAAGGTGCGCGTCATGGTCCGCGGCGAGGGGCTTGCGGCAACGATGTCGCACTATCTCGTCGAACGCATCAAGGCCGCGCCCAACATCGAGGTGATGCCGCAGACCGAAGTCGTCGGTCTCAAAGGCGACCGCAGCTTGCAGCATGTGGTCTGGCGCAATCGCAGCAGTGGCGAGGAGACGGAAGGCGCGATCCGCAACCTGTTCCTGTTCATCGGTGCCGATCCGGCGACGGCCTGGCTGAAGGATTGCGGCGTCGAGCTGGATCGCACCGGCTTTGTCATCACCGGCAAGCATTGCAGCAACGGCAATGC
>JAEYVN010000552.1 GCA_023431725.1 Pseudomonadota bacterium | reverse complement strand
TGACCGGCCAGCCGCCGCGCGGCGCTTCACCCTGCGGAATGGCCACCGTGCCCGACACCGGCACGATGTGGCCGTTATCATCGACGGAGCGATAGGCCACCAGGATATTGCGCGCCGCACTTGGCAGAGCCATGGTGCCCTCGAGCGGCCGCGTCCAGATCACCGAGCCTGGCTTGTCCAGCGGCAACGGCGGCGGCATGTAGAATCCATCACCTGCCGGCCCCGCGAGACCTGATTGCGCCTGCGCAGATAAAGCAAGGCATCCCAGCATCGCCGCGCATGCGATCGTGGCAACAAGAGTTCGTACCCGGCCCATCATTCGTCGCCCCAATCGTTTGTGCAGGAGCGTCGCCCATACGCGCGAAAATGCTAATGGCATGTGAATTTGATGCACCTCAATGCACCGGGCACATCGTTCTCATCATTGCCGGTTGATGATGTTGAAAGGGCTGTCGCGCGTCTGCGCGAGGATATAGTCAAGCATTGAGGACGAAATTGAGCGCATAACACTTGACATCCCAAGTTCGCGCTCTAAAGCCTGCATCGTGTTATTTCACATATGCGGAGGGGCCAATGCCTTACACATTCGAGATCTACAAGGACAAGAAAGAAGAGTTTCGCGTCCGTTTCGTCGCCAAGAACGGCGAGAAGATGTTTGGTTCGGAAGGTTATTCGTCGAAAGTCGCGGCCAAGAACGCGATCAAGTCGATCCTGAAGAACGGCCCGGCGGCCGAAATTATCGACAGCACCAAGGCCGCGAAGAAGGCGGCGAAGTCCGCCGCAGCCCCGAAGAAAGTGGCCACCAAGAAAGCGGCCAAGAAGAAGCGCAAGTAAGCTTCTGAAAGCGTTTCTAGCGGCGAGGTGGGCACCTTCGCCTGGAGAAACGAAGCCAGATCGACACGTCAGAGTCCCGGCCTTCGATCAGGCTGGAAAGTCCTGGCAGATGGCAATGGCCCGCCGATCAGGCGGGTCATTTCATTTTGCGGGATAGCGTGTTTTCGAGCGACGTGGATATCGGTGCGCGTGAAGAGCGTTAAACCGGAGCCAGAGCTGGCTTTGACTGCATCAAGCCCGGAGAGGCTCTAACGCTCAGAAGCCCCAGTAAGGCAGCGCGCGCCAGTAATCGTGAATGCGGCGGCCGCGCTTGAGGTCGCTCCAGTCCCATTGCTCGAACAAGGTGAATTTCGGCGCTTCGCGCAGATGCTCCTCGCTGACATCGAGCTCATAGCCGCCGAGCCGGTCGTTGAAGACGAACAGGGACCACGGCATCGGGTAATAGTCGCATCCCCGGCCCATGTGGCCGCCGGCGCTCATCACGACATAGGCGATGCGGCCGCTGACCCTGTCGATCATCAAATGCTCGATGCGGCCAATGCGTTCACCATTGAGACGATAGACGTTGCTGCATTGCACTTTGGCAGAAGAGATCAGCGTGGCGTGATCGAAAGCCTCCGCGCGCCGATCTGCATGCATGAATGCGATTGTCATGGTGTGCCCCTGTAACTCAACGCCTCGATCATCCTGCATCGTTTCGTGCGTCGCATGGAGGTAAACAAGAGACGCCGACCGGGCGGAACGCATCATGCACAGAAGAGTTCCTTGTTTCGCGCGATGGTAATTAAATAGCGCGCCATGCAATCGCGCTCTCATGTGCGATCACGCGGTCGGCCGCGGATGCCGCGGGCCTGCGGCACGCGTGCTCGGTGCGATGATGATGCGTGTGTTCGACAGGCCGTGCGTCTTCACCAGTTTGAACAGCGTTGCGGCATTGGCCCGATGCAGACGCACACAGCCTTTCGACGCACGCTGGCCGAGGCGGCTTGTCTGGTTTGTGCCGTGGATCGCGAAATTGCCATGGAAGAAGATCGAATAGGGCATCGGCGCCATGTTGTAGAGACGCGAGTGCCAGATCCGCTCCAGACGCTGCGGCCTGAACATGCCGGTCGGCGGTCCGCCGGCCAGCCCGGTCGAAACAACGAATCTGTGCCGAAGCTCGCCGTCGACAAGAACCGCCATGCGCTGCGCCGCCTTATCGACGCGAACGACAACATCAGCATGAGCCGGCGACGCGGCCGCAAGCAGCATGACCAGAGCGATCGTCAATCCGGACATCCGCATTGCTTCGCCTCAGCCTGGTGGCCAGCCGGCGTGCTGACGCTGCGCAGCTTACTGCGCCAGGGCCCGATCCGGTGTCACATCTGAGAGATCACGGCGACGTTCACGTCGCTTGAACAGGCGGATCAGCGGCCGCTCGATCAGCCAATAGACCGCGATCGCCCCGACAATGGCAGCCACACAACAGGCGATGACATAACCCCAGACCGGCAGCTGCACAGGCAGCATCATCCAGAGATTGCGCAAGGGCCGGATCACGAAGGGATGAGACAGATAAAGGCTGTAGGAGGCATCACCGATCAACACCAGCGGTGCGACAACCCGGCTTGCCGACATCCGCGGCCCGCATGCTGCCGCGAGCACGATCAGCGCCGCCGGAATGCCGGCCGTCAGGAAACGCGGCAAGACATGGCTCACGCCCCAGAGCGGACCAAGACATACGGCAAGCACCGCGCCTGCGATAAAGATTGCGATCGCCGCAGGACCTGACAGCCGAATTTTGTTTCGAAACAGCAGCGCAATGCCGACGCCGAACAGAAATTCGAAAATGATGCTGTCGCTCCAGAAGGTCAGCGCCGTCGTCGGCATCTGAAACAGCGCACCCGCCGCAACGAAACAGACGAAGACCCCTGTCAGCAGCAACAGCCCGCGCTGCAACGGAAACAGCAGGCATCCCGCAAACAATACGTAGAAGAACATCTCGTAGTTCAGGGTCCAGCCAAGCGCGAGGATCGGCCGCACTTCGCCGTTCGCCCGCAGGCCGGGAATGAACAGGTAGGATTCGACAATCGTCCGCCAGCCTTCGATCGGAACATTGAGAAGCTTCGGCGCAATGAATGCGCCGACGATCAGCGCCGTCGTCATCAGCCAGTAAAGCGGCGCGATCCGCTGCAGGCGGCGGATCAGAAACTGCCGCATCGCGCCCGGCGTGCCGAACTTGCCGGCCGTGGTGTAGAGCATGATGAAACCGGAAATGACGAAGAAGATATCGACGCCAAATCCGAAATCCATGAAGTGCTGCGGAAGCTCGGCCTGCCCTGTCTTTGCCGCGATGAAATTGGAATCATGCAGCGCATGCCCGACCAGCACGAGTCCGGCCGCCAGCGCGCGCAGCAACTGGATCGAGATCAGGTCATGCGACTGGGAATGCGACGGAGCCGGCATGCGACGCTCAATAAGCCCTGCAGGTACAGGATTCTTGAAAGCGCGATGGACGCTTGCCGGTAAACGGGAGGTAACCCTAACGTCATCCGTCCGCCGTCTCGGAAAGCGTCCGGAACCAGCAAAGCGGGCTGACAAATCAGCCATGTACGGTTAAACGGGATTCATGCGTTCGAGCCGGATCTTGCTGCCAATTCTGCTTCTCGGTGCCTTGTGCGGCCCGGCCGCCGCCCAGGATCGCGGCACGCTCAATCCCAGGCCTTTGCCGCCGCTCGCCAATCCCAGCGATCCGATGACGCCGGCCAAGGAGTTGTTCGGCCGCAAGCCG
>JAEYVN010000601.1 GCA_023431725.1 Pseudomonadota bacterium | reverse complement strand
CTGCCGGCCAGTTGCTCAATGCTTTTTCATATCACGACGTGCTCAGGCGCGGATTCGCGTTGATCCGCGATGCCGACGGGCATCCGTTGCATACCGCGTCCGCTGTCGGCGCCGGCGCGCGGGTCGAGATCGAATTCGCCGACGGCCGCGTTGGCGCGACCGCCGATGGTACGGCTGCTGTGCCTGCACCTGCAGCTTCACCCGCGCCAGCCGCCGTGCCGCCAGCCAAGACGAAGCCGCGCAGCGGTCCGAGCGGGCAGGGCAGTCTGTTCTGACCGGCGATTGAAGCTCAGCGCGAAAACCACTCCGGAACGCGCTTGATGACGTCGGCACGCGCGTCCGCGTTGGTGCCGAGCGTAACGCGACCAGCGTCGTTGGAGGAAAAGGCAACGCCACGCAACTGGCGGAGTGGGAGGTTGTCTCGATCAAAAGCGTGGTGGGCGCCTTTGTATTTGACGATGACTGCACGCGCCGAACGCCCGCGGGCTCCTGCCACCATCTGCTCGCAGTTCTTGGCCGGCGTCCAATCGTCGAGCGCGCCGATCAGGACCAGCGTGGGAACGCGGGTGCTCCATGCCGTCTCATTCAGTCGCCGGCAACCGGGATAGAGCACGGCGGCCGAGCGGAAATCCGGGCGTTCGTCGTCCGGCTCAAAACTGGGCCGGATCGCCCAGAGGACGGCAATCGCACCATTGTCCCAGCCGAGCAGGGCAATGCGATCGGCGCGAACAAAATCCTGCTGTTGCAGCCAATCCCTCGCTGCGCGGATATCGGTCACGCGCTCGCGATCGGGGCGGATCTTGATGGTCTTCTCCCGGCATTGGGAAGACAGGCCGCGGGACGAATAGCTGTCGGGAAGCAGAACGAGAAAGCCACCCGCCGCGAGACGCTTTCCCCATTCGTCCAGTAACGGCCGGATGGCCCCGCTTTTGCCTTTCAGGCCCTCGCAGCCATGCATTGCGACAACGACCGGAAATGGGCCGTTGCCGGCCGGCCGATATAGCGCCGCTTGTACTGGCTTGTCGTCGCCCGGCAACTCGACAAATTCGACCTCTGCCCGGGCCGTGCCACAAAGGCATAGGATGGTCGCAATGAAGAAAATGAATCGCATGGCTGGCCTGCATCGCCGAATGCATCGGATATGGGCATGATGGCGGGAAAGCGGCAGCCGGATGGTTTGACGTTGGTTCCCAGATTATTATCTTGCGGCTTAACACTCGCGTATCCGTCCAGGAGGAAGTCCCTTGCTCAATCGCTTCGATCGCCCCCCGCCCATGGCCGGCGAGGCCGAAGTCAAGTTCCTGGACGGCGATTTCCGCATCGTCAGACCGGGTGCCTTTGTCCGCTGTGCGGTGACCAGCGTGCCGATCCCGTTGGAAGAGTTGAAATACTGGAGCGTCGACCTGCAGGAAGCCTATGCCTCGCCGCAGGCCGTCATGCAGCGCATGACGACGCAGAAGCCGTAAAGCAAATCCGCGCGACCGCGTCGCGTGAAGCAAAGTGCTTAAAAAAGCGTCAGGATTGGAGACGGCGTGCTGAGAGAGCGGCACGCAGGAGTTGGCGCAGCGCGTCTTCATCCTGATCGAACACCAGCGAAACCGGGATCGCCTTGGCTGCGGCTGCCAGGCGGGCCCGCTCTCCTGAATGTCCGGCGAGCCGCACAAGATCCTTTTCAGTCGTGACCGGGATCAGTCTTTCACGCACGCAGCGTGCGAGAATGCGCGCGGCATCATCGTCCGAATAGGGATGATGATCGGGGAAGCTTTTCTTGACCGTAGCGTCGAGGCCGGCCGTGATCAGCGTGATGAAGAACTTGTCCGGGTCGCCGATGCCGGCGAAGGCGTAGAGCTTCTGCTTTCTGAGCGATGCGATGACATCGCCCTCGGGCTCGAGATGGGCCGACAGAACGGTGCAGCGATGGGCGCGGGCCGTCTTATCGATCCGGGCCATGTTCGCGCCGTCGCCGATCCTCAGCACCGCTTCGACATGTCCGAACTGATCGGCCAGTGGCGCGCGCAACGGGCCGGCTGGGAAGACGAAGCCGTTGCCGAAGCCGCGGCGCGCGTCGATCACCGCGAGCGCTACGTCCTTCATCAACGAGGGATTCTGCAATCCGTCATCCATGACGATCACACTGGCCCCGGATGAAGCCGCCAGCAACGCGCCTGCGGCGCGATCGCGTGATACTATCACCGGCGCGTGCTGCGCCAGCAACAGCGGCTCATCGCCGACATCCTCAGCCGTGTGCCGTTTGGGATCGACACGAATGGGACCGGGCAGGCGTCCGCCATAGCCGCGTGTCAGAAAGGCCGGTGTTTCGCCATCGGCGATCAGCAATTTTGCGATGGCAATGGCGGTCGGTGTTTTGCCGGTACCGCCCAGAGTGAAATTGCCGACACAGATGACAGGAATATCGGCGCGCAATCCCTTGCGGCGCATGCGAGCCGCCGTGATGGCGCCATAGACTGCAGCGATGGGCCATAGAAGACAGGCAGCGATTCCGGGCTTGCGCCACCAGAAGCGCGGCTCACGCATTGGACGCCTGATGCGAAAGCCGCAGCTGCATCAAATACGGCTCGAGTTCGTTGACGGTACGGTCCAGCGCGCCACCCAGACGCTGGACGGTCCGGAAGCCCGCCTCGCCGACCGCCCTGCGCGTTGCCGGGTCCTTCAAGAGATCGCTGATCCGCATCGCCATGTGGCCGACATTGTCGATTTCTTCGGCGCCGCGTGCAGCATCGAGTGCGGCATAGATATCGGAGAAATTCCAGACATTCGGGCCATGCAGGATCGGGCGGCCGAGCTTTGCGGCCTCGATCGGATTTTGTCCGCCATGTTCGGCAATGGATCCGCCCATAAAGACGATATGGGCGAGGCGATAGAACAATCCCAGTTCGCCGATCGTGTCGGCGACATAAATATCGGTTCGGTCGTCGGGAAGTACGCCATACGAACGCAGCATGCCGCGCGAGCCCGCCGCAACGGCCTGATCGAGGATATCCTTGCCGCGATGCGGATGTCGCGGCGCGATGATGGTGAGCAGCCGCGGCTTGGTCTTGCGAACGCGCCGATGCGCTTCGATGATCGCTTCGTCTTCGCCGGGATGGGTCGAGGCCGCGACAAAAACCTGCCGGTCGGCAACGGCAAGCTGCAACTCGGCGAGTTTGTCTTCATCGGCCGGTGGTGCCGGCACATCGAGCTTGAGATTGCCGGTCACATGCACGACCGGCAGGCCGAGTTCGGAAAAGCGTTCGCCATCGAGTGCCGATTGCGCAAGACACATGTCGAACTTGCCAAGGATTGCCTTGGCCGTTCGCCGCATCGAACGCCAGCCCTTGAAGGATT
>JAEYVN010000473.1 GCA_023431725.1 Pseudomonadota bacterium | reverse complement strand
CGGGCCGACCGGATGGTGTCATGTTCAAGGCAATCAGGCAAAAAGCCCTCGAACCATCGCGCGTGAAGAAGCCGCGCCTGCTGGCGCGCTTCCTGCGCCGGAAAGACGGTTCTACGGTGGTCGAGTTCAGCCTCGTCCTCGCGCCCTTTCTGGCATTGTTGTTCGCGATCCTGGAAACAGCTCTGGTGTTCTTTGCCGGTCAACTGCTGGAGACCGCGGCGGCTGATTCAGGCCGTTTGATTCTGACCGGTCAGGCGCAGAAGCAGAAATTCGATGCGACAAAATTCAAGCAGGAGGTCTGCGGCAGGATTGCAGCGCTGATCGATTGCGAGGGCGGCCTGCAATTCGATGTCAGGACCGTTGATTCCTTTGCGAGCATCGATAATACGAAGCCCATCGATTCCGAGGGAAAGCTGACGTTGGGTTCGGCATATCAGCCTGGCGTTGCCGGTCAAATCGTCGTCGTGAGGCTGGCCTACCAATGGCCGATCTACGTCTCGATGTTCAATTACAACCTGTCTGATCTTGCCGGCGGCAAGCGGCTGTTGCTGGCCACGGCCGCGTTCAGAAACGAACCATTTCCACCATGAGCCTGGTTCCGATGCGGTGCATTTCCTTTTCCTTGCGGCAATCGGTCGTGACGCATTTGCGCGGTCTTGTTCATGACCGGCGCGGTGTATCCGCGGTCGAGTTCGCGTTGATATTGCCGGTGATGCTTGCGCTCTATTTTGGGGGCATCGAGCTTTCGCAGGGCATCAGCGTCGATCGCAAGGTCAAGATGACGGCGCGAACGGTCGCCGACCTCGTCTCGCAGGTAGCCACGATCAACAATGCCGGCGTCGATGCGGTGCTCGGCGCATCGACGGCCATCCTGACGCCGTTCCCCGCGGCGAATGCAAAAGTGACTGTTTCCGTGGTCGCCATCGATGCAAAGGGTGTTGCAACCGTCGACTGGAGTCGCTCGACGGACGGCAACGGCCGGAGCAAGGGAGAAGGCGTCGCCGTCCCGGACGCACTGCGGACACCGAATACGTCCCTGGTGTGGGGCGAGGCTGCCTACAACTACGAGCCAGCTGTCGGTTATGTCGTTACCGGGCCGATCGAGCTGAAAAACCAGATCTTCATGCGGCCGCGCCTGTCGGAAAGCGTCAAAAAGACCTGATAGGCTTGCTGGTTACGGGATCGGCAGGCTGGTGGTGGATTTGATGTTCTCCATCGCAAAGCGCGACGTGACATTCTTTAGCGGCGAAGCAGCGATCAGCTTCTTGTAGAACAGATCGTAGGCGTGCATGTCGGCGACCACGACGCGCAGCATGTAATCGACGTCGCCGGCCATCCGGTAGAATTCCATCACCTCCGGCATCGCGCTGACGGTCGAGGCGAAGGTGCTCAGCCAGCTTTCCGAGTGATCGTCGGTCTCGACCGAAACGAAGACGGTGATGCCGAGCCCGACCTTGGACTGGTCGACGATCGCCACGCGTTTCTGGATCACGCCCTCGGCCTCCAGCCGCTGGATTCGCTTCCAGCACGGGGTCGAGGACAGGCCCACCCGCTGGCCGATTTCGGCCACCGAAAGAGAAGCATCCTCCTGAAGGGTCAGAAGGATCTTGCGGTCAATCGCGTCGAGCTGATGCATTGGAATAATATTCTATTATATGGACAGATTATTCTATCTATGGAGAAAAAATTTCTCTGTAAAGCTCAAATTTTCATCCCTGGTTGACGAGTCTCTAACGGCAGCTCCTGCAAACGGCGGCCGATCCGGGTGCTCACCCCTTCATGATACCGGGGCCCTGTTCCACGAAAGCGCGGATGATGTGGTGGGCGATGGCGACGGGGGGCGGTGTGCTCAATCCGTCCGGATGCTGGCGCAGCAGCATGGCAGCGGCTTCATCGCGCGAGAACCAGCGCGCATCCTCCAGTTCGTTGCGGTCGATGGTGATGATCTCGGAGATCGCCTCGGTATGGCAGCCGATCATCAGTGACGACGGGAATGGCCAGGGCTGCGAGGCGAAATATTTCACCCGGCCACAGACGATGCCGGCCTCCTCCAGCGTCTCGCGGCGCGCGGCCTCTTCCATGCTTTCACCGGGTTCGACGAAGCCGGCGAGGCATGACCACATGCCTTGCCCAAAGCGCGCCTGCCGTCCGAGCAGGCATTGATCGCCGCGGATCGCCAGCATGATGACGACGGGATCGGTGCGCGGGAAATGCTGGCCGTGGCATTGCGGGCAGTCGCGCCGCCAGCCGCCCTGAACGACATCGGTCTTGTGTCCGCAATTCGAGCAGAAGTGACGGCGAGCGTGCCAGTGCAGCAAGGCCTTTGTCTCGGAAAGCGGCGCAAGATGCTCCTGCGCGACGAGGCCCTGCACCGCAATCGAGCGCAGATCGGTGGCGACATAGCGGCTGTCGTTCTTCGTCGCTTCGATAACGTCCGGAGCAACGGCGACACCGAAACGGGCGGCCTTGCCTTTCAGGCCGAGAAAGACCCGTTCCGATGCCGTTGCGATCGATGCGATCTCGGCAGCCGAGAACATCGGGTCGTGAAGCAGGCCACCATTCTTCAGCAGTACCATTTCGCCGCTGACGAGATAGAAACCGCAGGATTCATCCGCTGCACAGGCGTCGAGAAACGCTGTGTCGGTCCGATACTCGGCGGCGCGGGAAATGACACTGTCGATGTAACCGAGATGCGGCCAGGGACCG
>JAEYVN010000468.1 GCA_023431725.1 Pseudomonadota bacterium | reverse complement strand
GCGAGTTGTAGCAGGCCAGTGCAGTCGCATAATCGGGAAACTCGATCACGACATTGCGGCTGCGCGCCTGTCCTTCCGGGCTTTCGAACTTGCCACCACGCACCAGAAAACGACCGCCATACTTGGCGAAAATCGCGGGGTTGGCCACCGCATAGGCCTTGTAGCCTTCCTCGTTGTGCACATCCACGCGTCCGATCCAATAGCCCTTCGCCATCGTCATCTCCCTTACGATGTCGCTTCCGCCACTTCGCGCACGATCGCATCGGCCGATGCTTTCGGATCGGCGACGCCGGTGATGGGACGACCGACGACGAGATAATCCGAACCGGCCTTGATGGCGGCCGCAGGCGTCATGATCCGCTTCTGGTCGCCGGTATCGGCACCAGCCGGCCGAATGCCGGGCGTCACCAGCAAGCGATCATTGCCGATCAGCGGGCGCAGCATCGCAGATTCCTCGGCCGAGCAGACAATGCCGTCGATACCGAGTTCGCACGCCTGCAGACTCTTGCGTTCGACCTGTTGCCGCGCGTTACCGACATAACCTGCAGCGGTGACATCGGCATCGTTGTAGGACGTGAGGATGGTGACAGCGAGAACCTTGAGCGGGGAGCCGCGGCTGGCATCGAGCGCCGCCTTCATCGTCTGCGGATAGGCATGAACGGTCAGGAACGTCGCGCCGGATTTCACGATGCTTTCGACACCCTTGTTCACGGTGTTGCCGATGTCATGCAGCTTGAGATCGAAAAAGATCTGCTTGCCGTCCGCGATCAACTCGCGCGCGAAATCGAGGCCGCCGGCATAACCGAGCTGATAACCGATCTTGTAAAAGGAGATGCTGTCGCCGAGCTTTTGCACCAGCGTCTGCGCATCCTTCACCGATGGCAGATCGAGCGCGACGATAACCCGCTCGCGCGGCGCGACATTCTTGCTGGCAGCTGTCATGTGTAGTGGCTCGCAAATTGAATAAGGCTTTGCACGACGCCCTTCAGGCGCTTGCTGTTCGATTCGTCCTTGAAGTTATCCATCTCGTCGAATGCATCGGCAGCGCGTGACACCGCGATCTGATCGGGAATGACCAGCGCGCCGCAGCCGATCTCCAGCACCTGCCGCACGGCGAGCAGCGAGCGCATCGCACCGTATTGTCCGTTCGATGCACCGCCGAGCGCAAAGGCCCGATCCTTGTAAACGGCCAGCGGCGGTTCGCGTCCCTCGCGCACGCGCGACACCCAGTCGAGCGTGTTCTTCAACAGCGGCGTAATGGATGCATTGTATTCGGGACTGGCGATGAAGATGCCCTGATGCTGCTGCATCATCTTCTTCAGCATGATCGCGGCTTCGGGCGGACCGGAGCGATTCTCGAGATCGCCGTCATAGATCGGCATCGGAAAATCGAGCAGCGAGATACGCGTCGTGTCCGCCCCCGCGAGCGCGAATTCCTTCGCGGCAAGAGCAGCCAGTTGCGCATTCATGGAGCCGGTACGGACCGAACCGGCAAAGACGAGGATCTTGGGAGTTGACATGGCGAGACGGTTCTAGAACCGAATGCGCTTCGAATGAAGCCAATGTTGCATGTCGTCCCCGCGAAGGCGGGGACCCATAGCCACCGCTCTGGAATATGGGCCCCCGCTTTAGCGAGGGCGACAAGATCCTAGGACGCCAGAGCCTTGCGGTAGACCCACACGCGCGCCGGAGGCAGGTTCATCCAGATCCGCTCGGAGGATTCCGTCGCGACACGAGACAGACCCTTGGGGATGGGCGGAGCCGCCATCGAATAGGTGAACTGGACGAAGGGCGCATCGCAATGCATCAGGCCAAACGCCTCGTTGATCAGGCGCAGCCGCGTCCGCATCGGCTTGGTGAGAAGAGGAAGACCAGAAACAACAGCGGCTGCCGGCTCCTTCAGCATATCGCCGAGCGACCGCTTCAGGCTGTAGGCATCGCCCTGCAACACCGTCGCTTCGGGATAGCGCGACCGCAGAATGCGGCAGAAGGACGGATTGAATTCGACCAGCACCAGGCGGCTTGGCGCCACACCGCGCGCCACCAGCGCCTCGGTGACGGGGCCTGTGCCCGGCCCAAGCTCTATCACGGGGCCGGGGATCTTGGTGTCGACATAGCGCGCCATCGTGCGCGCAAGAACACGACCGGAGGGCGCCACGGCACCAATCGCCAACGGCTTTTCCAGCCATGAGCGAATGAATCTCACCTCGTCGTCGAGGCGAAGACCCTTTTTTTCGGCGAGAGATGACTGGGGACGCATACCGACGGTTCTGGCCCGCTTGTGAAACTATTGTGACGCGTCCAAGGCATACCCGGTTTAGCCGGGCACGCCAAGTAGCCTTAACGGTTGCATACCCGCTAGTCGGGACGACTGCCGAGCCCGTCGAAGAGTTCCTTCACCCGCGCGAAAAAGCCGGCTGATTCGGGTTGGGTCTCGGTTGAGGACAATTTCTGAAATTCCTGCAGCAATTCGCGCTGGCGCTTTGTGAGGCTCTGCGGCGTCTCCACCACAACCTGCACGTACATGTCACCCGCCTGCTTGGACCGCAGCACCGGCATACCTTTGCCCTGCAGCCGGAAACGCCGGCCCGATTGCGTGCCAGCGGGGACCTTCACCTTGCTGCGAGCCCCATCGATCGCCGGCACCTCGAACTCCCCACCGAGAGCGGCCGTGACCATCGACACCGGTACGCGGCAATGCAGATCCGCACCATCGCGCTGGAAGATCGGATGCGAGGCCAGCGACAGGAAAATATACAGATCGCCCGGCGGACCGCCGCGCACACCCGCTTCGCCTTCACCGGCAAGGCGGATACGGGTGCCGTCTTCCACGCCCTGCGGAATATTGACCGACAGCATGCGTTCGCGCGTCACGCGGCCGGAGCCGGCGCAGGAGCCGCATGGATCTTCGATCACCTGGCCGCGGCCCTGACAGGACGGGCAGGTGCGTTCGAGCGTGAAGAATCCCTGCGCCTGGCGAACACGGCCAGCGCCACCGCACGTACCGCAGTTTTTCGGACGTGTGCCGGCCTTCGCGCCGGAGCCCGAACAGGTCTCGCAGGTGACGGATGTGGGGATGTGGATTTCGGCAGCCTTGCCGTAATAGGCATCCTCCAGCGTGATCTCCATGTTGTAACGGAGATCGGAGCCGCGCTCGCGCCCGCCCGACGAACGGCCGCGCGCACCCGACATGCCGAAGATGCCTTCGAAAATATCCGAGAACGCCGAACCGAAATCGGCGCCGAAACCGTGCCCGCCGGCGCCATTGCCCTGCTCGAAGGCGGCGTGCCCGAAACGGTCGTAGGCCGCGCGCTTGTCGCCGTCCTTCAGGACGTCATAGGCCTCGTTGATTTCCTTGAACTTCTCCTCGCTGGCCGCATCGCCCTTGTTGCGATCCGGATGCCATTGCATTGCCAGCTTGCGGAAGGAGGACTTGATCTCGCCGTCGGTTGCCGTGCGGCTGACGCTGAGAGTTTCGTAATAGCAGCGTTTGGACATCTATAACATTCGCCAATATTACGTCCGGAGGATCAGGGAGG
>JAEYVN010000377.1 GCA_023431725.1 Pseudomonadota bacterium | reverse complement strand
AACTTGGAATTAATCTATTATTTCAGCAGGTTAATCGATGTTCATTTGTTGCGTGCGGCGATGAAGCGGGCGGTCTCACGCAGAATTTGGGCACGATCGCCAAAGCCGGCCAGCGCGTCTTCGGCGTCCTGAACGCAGCGGGCGAGGCGCTCGCGCGCGGTCGGAATGCCGAGGATGCCAACCAGCGTGGCCTTGCCGGCGGCGGCATCCTTGCCGGCCGCCTTGCCGAGCGTTGCCGCATCGCTTTCGACATCGAGCAGATCGTCGGCAATCTGGAAGGCGACGCCGATGGCAAGGCCATAACGCGAGAGCGCCTCGCGATCCGCCGGCGATGCGTTGCCGAGAATGCCGCCGGCGATGCAGGCATAGTGCAACAGCGCGCCGGTCTTCATCGATTGCATGTGCACGATGCTGCGTTCGTCCTGGATCGACGATGGACCGAACCGGCCTTCGGCCGCCAGATCGAGCAATTGGCCGCCGACCATGCCGCCGAGTCCCGAGGCGCGTGCGAGCTTTTGCACCAGCGCGATGCGAATGGCTGGATCGGGGTGCGTTTCTTCACGCGAGAGGATGTCGAAGGCGAGCGTCAGCAGCGCATCGCCGGCGAGGATCGCCGTGGCTTCGTCGAACTTCTTGTGCGTGGTCGGACGGCCGCGGCGCAGATCGTCGTTGTCCATCGCCGGCAGATCGTCATGCACCAGCGAATAGCAGTGGATGCATTCCAGCGCCGCGCCGGCCATCAGCGCCTGTGAACGTGGAACGTCAAACAGGGCGGCAGTTTCCAGCACCAGAAACGGACGCAGCCGCTTGCCGCCAGCCAGCGCGCCATAGCGCATCGATTCGACGACCCGCTGCGGACGGTCGATTTCGCCATCGAGCGGCTGTGCCGACATAAGCTGCTCCAGCAGGCGCTCCATATCGTTGGCCGCATTTTCAAGGCTGGTCGCAAAATTGTTTTCGTGTTGTTTAGTCATTGTTGGCCACGCTCGCGGCAAAGCACCACATTCTGTCGCTTGTCTGGTTACAAGAGAGTCCCTGGGGTGATCTGCTTTCCATTGAGTAAAATCGGGTGACGTTATCGCAGCAGCCGTGGATGCGTTCCAGCCGGGGCGGGTTGCGCCGCGCCTTGCGTATCGCCGTGTGTGCGATCCTGATCTTTATCCTGCTGCCTTATGTCCTGACGCCGCTTTATCTGGTCGTGACGCCGGTTTCCACCCCGATGCTGTGGCGTTACTTAACGGGCCAGCCGGTGACACGGATTTACCGCTCGCTGGACGAGATCGCGCCGGTGCTGCCGCGGACGGTGATCGGCTCCGAGGATTCCCGCTTTTGCGCCCATCGCGGCGTCGACTGGCGGGGTCTGAAGGACTTGCTCAGGGAAGCCGACGACCTCGAGGACCTGCGCGGCGGCTCCACCATCACCCAGCAGACCGCCAAGAACCTGTTCCTGTGGTCCGGCCGGTCCTATGTCCGCAAGGCGCTGGAACTGCCGCTGAGCCTCTGGATGGACTTCGTTCTCGGCAAGCGCCGGGTCATGGAAATCTATCTGAATGTCGCCGAATGGGGGCCGAACGGCCAGTTCGGGGCCGAGGCTGGCAGCCGGCGGGCCTTCGACAAACCCGCCCGCGAGCTGACGGGCCATGAGGCGGCGCTGATGGCGGCCATGCTGCCCAATCCGCGGCGCCGGGATGCCAAGAAGCCGGGGCCGACGGTCCGTCGGCTGGCCGGCATCTACCAGCGGCGCGCCAATACGGCCGGGCTGGCCGATTGCCTCAAACTGCGGCGCTAGTAGGCGCTGACACGCGCCGCAGAACGGTTTACGCAATCTGCGGGATCCCTGGCGCGATCGCGCAACTGGAACCCACTTTTGCTGCTCGTGCGCCGCATAGCCTCTAGCCTTCCGGCGCCTGTTCCTCTATAAGCCGCCGCAAATCCGTCATTTCCCGTCCGGCCCGATGGGTCTTTCCCGCGGCCGGATTGTCTATTTCAGGAGTTCCAGCAATGGCCGTTCCGAAACGAAAAACCTCGCCGTCGCGGCGTGGCATGCGCCGCTCGGCCGATGGCCTCAAGCAGCCGAGCTATATCGAGGACAAGGATTCGGGTGAATTCCGCCGTCCGCACCACCTCGACCTGAAGACCGGCATGTACAAGGGCCGCCAGGTGCTGAAGGTGAAGAGCGCCGAGGCCTAAGGCCTCGTCGGGCGGCAGCGGAGCCACATCGACATGTATCTCGTCGGTTTTCCTCTCCTGCTGATCCCGCTCGCGCTTTACAACATCGTCTCCTTCCTGTTCGGACTGGGATTCGACGACACGTTGTTCACGGTGCCGATGATGTCGGGCGCAACGCTCGGCGTCACGACCGGCGATCTGCTGATTATCCTCTCGATTCTTCTGCTGTTCGTTGAGATCCTGAAAGCCACGCGCTTCGGGGTGAAGTCGATCGTCGACCACATGCTGTCGTTTGTGGTCTTCGTGGTCGCGCTCGGCGAATTCCTGATGGTGCAGAAGGCCGCCACCTCGACATTTCTGATCTTTCTCGTGATCTGCGCGATCGACGTGGTCGGCGGGTTCTCGATCTCGATCCGCGCGGCCACGCGCGACTATTCTGTCGAGGGTAGCCATCCGGTGGCGCACTAACGCGCGGACCTCCGCGCATCGGGTTCATCCATGACACGCGATTATCATTTGCCCGGCCGTTCGCCCGCCTATGCGGCCGGCGGCATGGTGGCGACGTCTCATCCATTGGCGTCGCTGGCCGGCGTCGAGATTCTGCGCGCGGGCGGTACCGCGGCTGACGCGGCTGTGGCCGTCGTCGCGATGGCCGGCATTCTCGAACCGCAGATGACCGGCATCGGCGGCGATTGCTTCTGTCTGGTCGCGAGGCCCGGCCAGCCGGTCTGGGGCTACAACGGCTCCGGTCGCGCGGGCGCAGCGATGCGCGCCGAAACGCTGATTGCGCAGGGTATGACGGAGATCGCACCGACTTCGGTGCACAGCGTCACCGTGCCGGGCGCGGTCGAGGCCTGGGATACGATCCTCAAGACCCACGGCCGCTTCGGGCTGGATCGCGTGTTGCAGCCGGCCATCACCGCGGCCGAAGGCGGCTTCCCGGTGTCGCCACGCGTCGCCTTCGACTGGGCGCGGACACAGGACCGTCTCCGGCACCATCCGGCGGCGACGAAGCATTATCTGCCGCAGGGTACGGCGCCGAAGGCCGGCGATATCGTCAGGTTTCCGGCGCTCGCCAAGACCATGT
>JAEYVN010000362.1 GCA_023431725.1 Pseudomonadota bacterium | reverse complement strand
CTCGAAGTGGAAGCGTCCGAATGGGATGACGATCGAGCGCGTGCGCACGCCGATCGGGGTCATCGGCGTCATCTACGAAAGCCGTCCAAACGTCACCGCAGACGCGGGCGCCCTCTGTCTGAAGTCCGGCAATGCCGCGATCCTGCGCGGCGGCTCGGATTCGCATCGCTCGTCGCGCGCCATTCACGCCGCGATGCTGGATGGATTGCGTACAGCAGGATTGCCGGAGGATGCGATCCAGCTCGTGCCGATCCGCGATCGAGCGGCCGTCGGCGAGATGCTGAGAGGCCTGAATGGAAACATCGATGTCATCGTCCCGCGCGGCGGCAAGAGCCTCGTCGCCCGCGTGCAGGATGAAGCGCGCGTCCCCGTGTTCGCCCATCTCGAAGGCATCGTTCACGTCTATGTCGACAAGAAAGCCAAGCTCGACATGGCGAAGGAGATCGTCGTCAATGCCAAGCTGCGCCGTACCGGCATCTGCGGCGCGGCGGAAACATTGCTGATCGATCAGAACGCGCCGAAGAATATTGCCAAGACGCTCATCGCGGCGCTGCTCGATGCCGGCAGCGAAGTCCGTGGCGACGCTGCCATTCAGAAGATTGACGCACGCGTGAAGCCTGCCAGCGAGGACGATTTCGGCAAGGAATTCCTCGACGCGATCATTGCCGCAAAGATGGTAGACGGCGTCGATGACGCGATGGCGCATATCGAACAGCATGGCTCGAATCATACCGATGCCATCGTCACGCAGGACAAGGCGGCCGCCGCGAAATTCCTGAACGAAGTCGATTCGGCAATCGTGCTGCACAACGCATCGACGCAATTCGCCGATGGCGGCGAATTCGGTTTCGGCGCAGAGATCGGCATTGCCACCGGCCGCATGCATGCACGCGGACCGGTCGGCGTCGAACAGCTCACCTCGTTCAAGTATCGCGTGCGTGGCACCGGCCAGACGCGGCCGTGATCTCATCGTGACAAGCATGAAGCCCGGCGATGGTCCGACGCGCACGCTCGTGAAGAGCGTCACAAAGGCCCGTGTGACGCTGCCTCCGCATGGACCAGGCATGCGGATCGGCTTGTTCGGCGGATCGTTCAATCCGCCGCATGAAGCGCATCGCGCGGTCAGCCTCCTGGCTATCAAGAAGTTGCAGCTCGATCGGCTGTGGTGGCTGGTGACGCCGGGCAATCCGCTGAAGGACAAGAGCATCCTGCCGCCGCTCGAGGAGCGCATCGCCTTGGCGCAGGCGATGGCGGATCATCCGCGCATCGACGTCACCGGCTTCGAAGCTGTCATCGCCGCGAAATATTCCTTCGATACGATTTCATGGCTGCTGAAAGAATCGCCGGGCACGCATTTCGTCTGGATCATGGGCGCCGACAATCTGAAGGACTTCCACCACTGGAAGCACTGGCGCGAGATCTTCATGATGCTGCCGATCGCGGTCGTGGATCGCGGCGGCCTCAGCCTCAAGGCCGCGTCCGGGCCGGCCGCCATCAGTTTCGCCAAGGCTCGAGTTCCCGAAAACCAGGCATCGCGCTTGCCGCTTTTGCCAGCGCCAGCCTGGACTTATCTGCACGGGGTCAAGTCCGACCTGTCCTCGACCCGGATCCGGGCCGAAAAGGAGCAGGGTGGGCATTGAAAGTCTTTACCCATCATGCCTACATTCTACAGCGTTGAGTCTGAAATCGAGCGCAACCGTAAGAAGGAAGGGCCTCTGACAACACAAGCGACCGCGCGGTCCCGTGCAAAAGTAGCTGCTGCACCTGTCGTACCGCAGAATGTTTCCGAGGTGCGTGACGCCTCCGAAACCTTGAAAATCGTCCTCGACCGTCTTGAAGAGATGAAGGCAGAGGACATCGTCACCATTGACCTCACCGACAAGACCTCGATTGCCGACCTTATGGTGGTAGCCTCCGGGCGTTCAAACCGCCACGTCGGCGCCGTCGCGGATGATGTCGTGGAGCACCTGAAGAAATTCGGGCTGAAGAACATCCGCGTTCAGGGCCAGCCGCATTGCGACTGGGTGCTGATCGACGCGGGCGATGTGATCGTTCACGTCTTCCGGCCGGAAGTCCGCGATTTCTACGCGATCGAGAAGATGTGGGCGGGCAACAAGGCCGCGACGCCAAGCAAGTCGAGCTGATCGCAAAGGAGTTCCGATGCGCGTGCTGGTGCTCGCGGTCGGGCGCATGAAGAAGGGCGCGGAAGCAGACCTTGCCGCGCGCTATCTCAAACGCGCGCTACAGGCTGGGCGTAATATCGGCATACGCGACATCGAGATCGTCGAGATCCGCGAAAGCCGGGCGCAGGACGCCGACCGCCGCAAGCTCGAGGAAGCCATCGCGATCGCCAATGTCATTCCGGACGACTCGGTGATCGTGCTTCTGGACGAGCGGGGCGATTCGATCAGCAGCGCCGTCTTCGCTGATTTTCTCGGGCAGTGGCGCGATGACGGCCGAGGCGTCGCTTTTGTCATCGGCGGGGCGGACGGGCTGGCCGAAAGCCTCCGATCCAAGGCCAAAACGGTGCTCGGCTTTGGGGCTGCGACCTGGCCCCACCAAATGGTCCGGATTATGCTTTTGGAGCAGCTGTACAGGGCTGTCACAATTCTGTCCGGGCACCCATATCACCGCGAATAAAAGCACCCGACTGCGGCAAAAAGGCACAAGAAGGCCGCGATTGTGGGGCATGAACGGGACCGAATGATCGGGTCGCAAACGAAATCGCCTGTCTTGGGCCGGCTGGCTGCCGGGGCCGTGCTTCTGGCTGCCGCCATGAGCGGCGGAAATGCGGCTGTATTTGCCCAGAGTGAACGCCCGCAGGCAAAAACTGCCCTCGAGACGCAGGATGATCATGAGATCCTGAAGGCACGGGAGCGGGAACTGGAAGCGGCCCGCAACGAGCAGAAACGGGCGAGCGAGACCGAGGCCCGGCTGCGGTCCGAAATCGAGAGTTTCGGCAACGACCGAAAAAAGTTGAACGCGGATTTGATCGCCACGGCCGCGCGCATGCGGGACATCGAGGGCCGTCTGTCGGTGACCGAAAGCCGGATCGCACCGTTGGAAGAGCAGGAAGGCAAATTGCGCCAGTCGCTGAACGAGCGCCGTGATGAGATTGCCGAGGTGCTGGCGGCCCTGCAGCGGATGGGGCGGCGGCCGCCGCCGGCTTTGCTCGTCAGCCCGGATGATGCGGCGAAGACGATCCGGAGTGCGATCGTCCTCGGCGCCGTCGTGCCGGAAATGCGCACGCAGGCCGATCGCCTCGCGACCGATCTGACCCACCTGCAAAAACTGCGAACGGACATCGCAACCGAACGGACCAGACTGACCGGCGATCTGAAGTCATTGTCGGACGATCAGGCCCGCATGAATCTGCTGGTCGAGGAACGAGCCAGGCAACAAGCCGCATCAGAGGAAGCGCTGGAGAAACAGCGCGCCCAGGCCGGCGGCCTCGCCAAGCAGGTCGATAACCTCAAGGATCTTGTCGCGAGACTTGAACAGGGTCTGGAGAGTGCCGCCCGCGCGGCCAAGCTCGCCGCGCTGCCTGACGATCAAAAGAGCGCGAGCAAACCATCGCTCGCCGCCCTCAGCGATCCTGGCCGGCTCTCGCCTGCGATCACGTTTTCATCAGCGCGCGGATTGCTGCCGATGCCGGCAAACGGCATAAAAATTCGCGACTTCGGTGCAAATGACGGCATTGGCGGAACCGAACGTGGGATATCGATCGCCACGCGTGCCGGCGCACAGGTCACCGCCCCCTGCGATGGTTGGGTTGTCTATGCTGGCCCGTTCCGATCCTATGGGCAACTCTTGATCCTGAATGCTGGCGGCGGATATCATGTTGTACTGGCCGGCATGGACCGGATTTCCGTCGAAATCGGACAATTCGTGCTGACCGGCGAACCAGTCGCAGCAATGGGGAGCGGCACAGCGCAAGTAGCGGCAACGTCTTCTGTCGGAGCGAGTCAGCCGGTGCTTTACGTTGAATTTCGAAAAGACGGGACACCCGTCGATAGCGGCCCGTGGTGGGCCAAGAAAGAAAGTGAGAAGGTCCGCGGATGATGCGCAAGACATTCCTCGTCCTCATTGGAGCGGCGGCAGGCGCAGCCCTGACGCTGGTCGCGGTGCAACCCCGCATTATGTTTGCCGGCATGAGCGCAAACGCCGCCGCGTCGTCGGACACCTACCGCAATCTGAACTTGTTCGGTGACGTGTTCGAGCGGGTTCGCTCAGACTATGTCGAGAAGCCGGAGGATGCGAAGCTGGTCGAGACTGCGATCAACGGCATGCTCGCCGGACTCGATCCGCATTCGAGCTACATGGACGGCAAGAGCTTCCGTGACATGCAGATCCAGACGCGCGGTGAATTCGGCGGTCTTGGTATCGAAGTGACCATGGAAGACGGCCTCGTGAAGGTCGTGTCGCCGATCGACGAAACGCCTGCCGCCAAGGCCGGCATCCAGGCCAATGACGTGATCACTCACCTCGACGACGAAGCTGTCCAGGGCCTGACCCTGAACCAGGCCGTCGAAAAGATGCGTGGGCCGGTCAACACCAAGATCAAGCTGCGCGTGATGCGCAAGGGTCAGGACAAGCCGCTCGAAATCGCGATCACCCGCGACATCATTCGCGTGCGTGCCGTGCGTTCGAACACGCAGGGCGATGACGTCGCCTACATCAAGCTGACCCAGTTCAACGAACAGACGACCGATGGCCTGAAGAAGGCGATCGCCGCTCTGACCGCTCAGCTCCCGGCCGACAAGCTGAAAGGCTACATCATCGACCTTCGCAACAATCCGGGCGGCCTGCTCGATCAGGCGATCTCGGTGTCGGACGTGTTCCTGGAGCGCGGCGAGATCGTCTCGACCCGTGGACGCAATGTCGAGGAAACCCAGCGCTTCAATGCGCGCGCTGGTGATCTGACCAAGGGCAAGCCGATCATCGTGCTGGTCAATGGCGGCTCGGCTTCGGCTTCGGAAATCGTGGCCGGCGCGCTGCAGGACCACAAGCGGGCGACCGTGCTCGGCACCCGTTCGTTCGGCAAGGGCTCGGTGCAGACCATCATCCCGCTCGGGGCCGGCAACGGTGCCCTGCGGCTGACCACGGCGCGCTACTACACGCCGTCGGGCAAGTCGATCCAGGCAAAGGGCATTTCGCCGGATATCGAAGTGCTGCAGGACGTGCCCGATGATCTGAAGGCGCGCTCGGACACCAAGGGTGAATCCTCGCTGCGTGGCCACCTCAAGGCCGATGGCGACGAGCAGACGGGCTCACAGTCCTACATCCCGCCGGATCCGAAGGACGACAAGGCACTGAAGATGGCGGCGGACCTGCTGCGTGGCACCGTCACCAACTCGGCCTTCCCGCCGAGCGGCAAGCGGGCGGAAGCGCCGAAGCAGTAATTGCTTCGATAGCCAACGACATACGAACGGGGCGGTCTGCGGATCGCCCCGTTTCTTTTTCGTCCCCGGAGCCCGGCGGTTTACGCCTGAGGAATCAAGCTCGTGCTAGACTTGAGGTATGATTCGCAGCAGTGGCGGAACGCGTTGCTGCACGACACGCCATTCACCTGATCGATGCTGGGCAATTGGGCCGTGGATGATCTGAACAAACCTCTCGGCCAAAACCCCGATAAACCGCGACGGTTCGCATCATCAGGAATTGTCACCCGCAGCATTGCCGGTGCTCTGGCCGCCGTCCTCGGGGCCTTCGTCCTTTGGGCGATCATTGCGCAGGATCCGCTGGGCGGGGAGCCGCATGCCAAAGTACTGGTGACGGCGGCAGAGACGCTTGAAGCCGCAAGGCCCAAACCGACTCCGAAATCCGACGCGCCGAAACAGGAACAGGCCGCCGCCCAGCCGGAGCGACCAGCCGGCACGACCATCACCATCATCGACGGGTCGAGTGGCAAGCGGCAGGAAGTCACAATCCCGAACACGACCGACAGCAAGCGCACTCCTGCCGAGACGCGTCTGCTCGAGGCGTCGCGTCACGGGCAGATTCCCCGCATCGCGCCGGACGGCACGCGTCCTGCGGATGCCTATGCGCGCAAGGTCGCGGCAACGGAAAAAGGTAATCCCGACGGGCCGCAAATCGCCATCATCATTGGCGGGCTTGGTGTCAGCACATCCAGCACCGCCGACGCGTTATCGAAGCTGCCGAACACGGTGACCTTCGCGTTCACGCCTTATGGCAGCGAGCTTGAAACTCTGGTCGGCCGGGCCCGCGACAAGGGGCATGAAGTGCTTCTGCAGGTGCCGATGGAGCCGTTCGACTATCCGAACAATGATCCGGGCCCGCAGACGCTTCTGACGACCCTCTCCGCTGACCAGAATATCGATCGTCTGCATTGGCTGTTCAGCCGCATGCAGGGCTATGTCGGCATCACCAATTACATGGGCTCACGCTTCACGGCCTCGGATGGCGCGATTGCGCCCATCCTTCGCGAAGTGTCACGGCGCGGCCTGATCTATGTCGATGACGCCTCGTCACCGCGCAGCGCCGCCGCGCAGATCGCCGGCGCCAACAAGCTGTCCTTCGTGAAGTCGGACGTCACCATCGATGCCGTGCCGAGCGCAGCGGAGATCGACAATGCGTTGCGGCGACTTGAATCGACAGCACGCGAGCGCGGGCTTGTCGTCGGCTATTCTTCCGCTTTGCCGGCCAGCATTGACCGGATCGCGCGATGGGCGAAAGCGGCGCAAAGCCGGGGTATCACACTGGTGCCGGTCAGCGCCGTCGCCTTGAAGGCGCGATCGAGCTGACCCCATATCTGTCGTCCCCGCGCAGGCGGGGACGCTGCAGAAAGGCTGCGGCGTATGGGTCCCGCCTGCGCGGGGACGACAAGGTTTTTGACTGCGTGTTTCTAAATCAAGTCCGTGCGCAGCCTTCTTGCACTTCCACCTTCTTGCACTTCCACCTTCTTGCAAATGACACAGACGCCCGGCAGAACGTCGGCATGAAAAAGGAAGACTTCGAGAAGCTGCCCTATCGCCCCTGCGTCGGCATGATGGTGCTTAACGGTGCGGGTCAGGTATTCATCGGTCGCCGCACCGAGGGTCCGGAACACGTCGATGCCATTCACTCATGGCAGATGCCGCAAGGCGGTGTCGACGAAGGCGAGGATCTTTACGACGCGGCATTACGCGAACTTGCCGAAGAGACCAGCATGCGTTCGGTCACGAAGCTGGGCGAGATGTCCGACTGGCTCACCTATGACATCCCTGCCAACATTGCCGGCCAGGCCTGGAAAGGAAAATATCGCGGCCAGAAGCAGAAGTGGTTTGCGCTGCGCTTCACCGGCAACGAAAAGGAAATCAACATTCTCAATCCGGTCGGCGGACACAAGCCCGAATTTGTGGAATGGCGCTGGGAGCCGATGCGCAATCTTCCTTCGTTGATCATCCCGTTCAAACGCCCGGTCTATGAAGCGGTGGTGAAGGAATTTTCGCGCTTCGCGTAGGGCGGCTTCGTCGCGTGACAACGTAGATGTCCGGCGGGGCAATTCGCCGCATCGAAACGCCGCGAAGTCGACAACGCGCACACATAGTTCATCTTCGGTTCAACGGAGACGATCATGTTCGACGCCAAACGCCTGCTCGATCAATTCCTGGGAGCACAGGGTCAGTCCATACCCGGCAGCCGCGGAGGCTTGCCCCAGCAACAGGGCGGCCAAGGCGG
>JAEYVN010000530.1 GCA_023431725.1 Pseudomonadota bacterium | reverse complement strand
GACGCAACGGCCGTATCCAGATCGCGTCCCGTTGTCGGCCTGATCTGGATCGTGACCTCGCGCAGCACCTCGGTCTGCCAATCGGCAGCATTGGAGCGCACCAGCATGACCGCACCCGTGGTCAATGACGCCAGGAACGTCATGATCGCAACCACCGCCACGAGCGCCCGCCCGCCAATCGACTGATGCGGGACGATCGGCGATTCGATCTTCGGCAGCGGTGCCTGGCCGGCCGAAGGTCGATCGGACAGGTTGCGCGCGTTGGCCATGAGTTTCTCAATCATAGAGATGGAGCCGCCCGCCATGCAGGACCAGGCGGCGCGCATCGAATTGATCCATCAGGGCGATATCATGGGTGGCGATCACGATCGACGTGCCGGATCTGTTCAACTCCTGGAAGAGATGCAAGAGGCGCTTGCCGAGGCTCGGATCGACATTGCCCGTCGGCTCGTCTGCCAGCAGCAGATGCGGCCGTGAGATGACAGCCCGCGCGATCGCCGCACGCTGCTTCTCTCCACCGGACAGGACCGGCGGCAGCGCCCACATCCGGTCACCCAGGCCGACCCATTGCAGCAGTTCGACCACTTCGGTCCGATAGGTATCTTCTTCTCGCCCCATGATGCGCAACGGCAGCGACACATTCTCGTAGGTGGTCATGTGATCGAGAAGACGGAAATCCTGGAACACGATACCGATGCGCCGCCGCATCGCTGACAACCCGTTACCGTCCAGCGTCGATGTATCGCGACCGAAGATCGAGATCAGCCCACGGGTTGGTCGCAGCGACAGGAACAGCAGTTTCAACAGCGACGTTTTGCCGGCTCCCGAGGGGCCGGTCAGGAACTGGAATGATTGCGGCTCGATGCGGAAGGTCAGGTCCCGCAGAACCTCCTGCCCCATTCCGTATCGCAAACCCACATTTTCAAACCGGACCACGCAAGGCTCCGTCAGAGTTCCAAAACCTGCTCAAGACCCGCCTTTCAAGTCCAACCGCCGGCCAGTGCAGCACAGCCCTTTATGGTTTCCGATTCGTTAACGGACCGCTGTTAGCGTCCGGTCCAGGAATTCTTTACGGACCGAATCAGCGATGGATATCGTCTGCCCGCATTGTGAAACATCATACCGTGTCACTCCGGAAAGTCTTGGGCAGAGCGGACGAACGGTCCGCTGCATCAATTGCCACAACGTGTGGTTCGAAGAACCCCGTCAGGCGGCCTATCCCGCGGGCGAATCCACTTTTTCAGCGACCGATCCTTCGGCGATTCGTCCGCCGCTGGACGACGTGGTGGATATCGGGCTGACAGGAGGAACCAGCCGCCGAAGCTGGGACGAACCGCTGGATGACACAGAGAGATTCAACAAGGACCGGACCACCGGCTTCGATACCTCTCGCGGCGCCGGATTTACCGATGCGCCGTCTGTTGACGATGGGCCGTCCATCGTGCCGCCGGATGATCCCAAGGGCGCGTACAGCGGCGGGCAGGATATCGAAAGCCTTGCGGCACGGCGGGCGGTCAAAAAGGACAGGGAGTGGCGCTTCAGCTTCCGGAGCCTCAAGCCGACCCTTCCGATGGCGATCTGCCTGATGCTGGCGATGATCGCAGGCCTGGTCCTGGGGCGACAACAGGGCGTGCGCTATTTGCCTCAGACGGCATCGCTCTACGCCGGAAGCGGCTTGCCCGTAAATCTGCGAGGTCTGGTCTTCAACGACATCAAGACCATTCACGAGACCGAGGACGGCCAGCCGATGCTGATCGTCGAAGGCAACATCGTCGGCACCACCGGCCGGCTGACGGAGGTGCCCCGCCTTCGCTTCGGGGTGATTGATCACGCGGGCAAGGAAATCTATGCATGGACCGCGCGTCCGAATCGCGCACTGTTGCCGCCCGGAGAAATTCTGAATTTCCGCTCCCGGCTTGCCGCGCCGCCGGCGGATGCCAGCAGCATCACCGTTCGTTTCTACAACAAGCGTGACGCCCAGACTGGAATGATGTGAGGGATCATGGCGCGAATTCTTTTGGCTGAAGACGAAGACTCATTGCGAGAACTGGTCGCCCGCGCATTGCTGCAGGACGGCCACGAAGTCGTGCAGAATTGCGATGGCGCCGCCGCGCTCGATACGCTGGCGCGCGATGAAGGCCGCTACGATCTTCTGCTGACCGATATCCGCATGCCGATCATGGACGGCATCGCGCTGGCGCTCGCCGCAGCACGCGACTATCCGGCTTTGCCGATTCTTTTGATGACCGGTTATGCCGATCAGCGCGAACGCGCGTCAGGCCTGGAGATTCTGATCCACGATGTGGTGACCAAGCCCTTTACGCTGGCGACCATCTGCGGCGCCGTGCGCGAAGCGCTGGCAGCGCCCAAGAAGCTGCACTAAGCAAAATGAAGAAGCTGCACTAGGCAAAATTCAACGCCGGCCCAGCTCACATCCTGAGAGACACGCGGTAAGGCGCGTATCTTTCTTCTCAGAAATCCTTGAGCAGACGCTCGATATAATCGAGTTCGATCTGCGGGCGTGCCGGATCCGAGAAACGGCGGCGCAATTCTTCGAGAATGCGGCGCGCACGCTGCACGTCGATCTCGCCCGGCACTCTCACAGTCGTATCATCGCCGTAGTCGCGCCCCCGTAACGGGCGCCCGAGCGGATCGGTGTCCTGCTGCGCGCGCGCAGGACCATTGCGGCCTGGCTGTCCCGGCCCCGGCCCCATGCCCTGCTGTTGCTGCTGCATGGCCTGCGCCATGCCCTGTGCACCGCGACGCAAGGCTTCCAGTGCGCGCCCCTGCGAGCCGACGGCACCTTCGCCATCGCCCTCGCCGAGTTGTCCTTCCGCGTTGCCCATGGCGTCGCCGGCACGGCCAAGCTGCTCCATGCCGTTCTGGCCCTGCTCGCCCTGCTGCCCCATGCCGCGCTGGCGCAATTGCTCCAGCAGCTTCTGCAGCTGTTCGCGCAAGGCCTGCTGGTTCTGGCGCAATTCGCCCATGCCCTGCTGGCCTTGCTGCCCCTGTTGTCCTTGCTGGCCGCGCTGACGATTGCCGCGCTGGTCTTGCCCGCGCTGATCCTGCCCCTGACGGAAGGTCCGATCGCGCAATTGCTGCTGCTCGCGGATCATGTTGCCGAGTTCGTCCAGCGCCGACATCATGTCGTCGCTGTCCTCGCCATCCTGCTGACCCGGACGGGCCGTCTGCAGGTTCTCGAGCATCTGCTGCAATTCCTGCAACAGGCGTTGAGCGGCCTCCTTCGCACCGGAGCGCGCAAGCTCCTCGATGCGCTTGATCATGTCCTGCAGATCCTGCGACCGGAGCTGGCGCGCGTTCGGATCCATCGGCCGCGCCATCTGCGGATTCTTCTGCATTTCCTCGGCCATGGCCTGCAGGAATTTGTCGAGCGCGGCGCGCAGGTCTTCGGTGAGCTTCTTGATCTCGTCCTCGCTGGCACCACGCTCAAGCGCCTGCCGCAAGGCTTCCTGTGCGGCGCGCAAAGCCGCTTCGGCATCGGACACGTTGCCGTCCTCAAGGCGAACCGCCATGTCCCAGAGCCGGGCCGCGACATCGCGCAACGAGTCATCAGACTTGGCGCGCGTCAATTGCCAGTAGATCGAACGCAGTCCGAGATAGACGCCGGCTTCGATCTTTAAGACTTCCGGCGCAATCGCGAGCGCATCCAGAGCCGTCAGGACGCGCGGCTTGGTTTCCGCATCGAGCGCAAGGTTCCGCCGCTGTTCGATCAGGGCACGCGCCATCGGCTTGGTGAAAGGCCGTTCCGGCAGGCGCATGTCGAAGGGTTCGGACTTGCCTTCGTTGCCGCCTTCGTCGGTGGCCCTCAACGTCAACTGGACTTCGGCGCCGGCCCAGGGATGGTCCGACAAATCGCGCAACGTCTGACCGACACCGCTGCGGGTGCGGGCCTGCGGCAGCACCAGCGGCTTATCCGGTGCTTCGTAGAGCGGACGTGGCGGCTTGAAGCCGCCCGGCTTCATGCCGTTGTCGTCGAACGATTGCGGCTTCAAAGCGAACTGGGCGCGCGCTTCCGTGACACCGTAGTCGTCTTCGATCTTGTAGCTCAGCATCAGCGAGCCGCGGCCCTGCGGCTCGGGGTCTTTGGTCAGCGCAAT
>JAEYVN010000284.1 GCA_023431725.1 Pseudomonadota bacterium | reverse complement strand
GGAATGTCGCACAGCCGATCACCAGCGAGATGCCGCGCGGCACGATGCGCCAGGTCTTGTCGAGGACGATCGGATCGCCCTTGCCCTGCGGCTTGGTCCAGTTCACCGCGCGCGGCACGCGGTTCATTTCGTCATAGGCATAGGCGATGGCTTCCAGCGCGCGATCCTGCGCATGCGGGCCGCCGGCCTGAAACGCCATCATGAAGGCCTGCCCCGTGGTGTGCATCACCGCATTGGCCATCAGGAAGCTTTGCTTGTTGATGCGGTTGACGATCTCGAGACACACGCCGACGCGATCCTCGATCGACGCCTGCGCCCAGGCTTCGCCGGCCTTCAGCGAGGCATTGACGATCGTATCGACATCTGCGGCTGCATAGGTCGTGCCGAGCGCGTTGCCGTAGGGCGAGACTTCCTTGCCGACCTGCTCGCCGCCCGGCTGACCGAGATCGAACGGCTTGCCGAGCATCGCCTTGAATGCGGCTTCGCCATCGGCCTTTGCGGTTTCACCATAGATCTTGCCGCTGGCGACTTCGGGATAAGCGCTCCAGTAAGCGCGGGTACGACAGGCGTCGACGGCTTGGTCGAGCAACGCGCGATGCGTCTCGAAAAAACTCATGTTGTTTCCTCCCGACGGGCGGCTTCCGTTATGACTTCCAGACTTGCTGGAAGCTCCGGTCGCGTTGACACCCGATTTCGAGACCCATATTAATTATCCGACCGTCCGGTCAGTCAAGTGCCTGTCGGTCGCATCCCTCTTCAATTTGAAGATTGGATGGGCATGAAAAGAATGCAGCGCACAAGCGCTGGGGTCAGGGAGGGCTAGCGAATGGACGAGAGTCCCATTCTCGTCGAGAAGCGGCAGAACTACCGCATCATCACGCTGAACAGGCCGCAGCGACTGAACTCGTTCACCGAGGACATGCATCGCGCACTGAAAGTCGCGCTGGATGACATCGAAGCCGATTCCACCTGCCGCGCGCTGCTCATCACCGGTGCCGGGCGCGGCTTCTGCGCCGGACAGGACCTCAACGATCGCCTTGCCAAACCGGGCGAGAAGATCGTTCTCGGCGCGACGCTCGAGCAATATTACAATCCGCTGATCAAGCGCCTGCGGGCGCTCCCCATTCCCGTCATCGCGGCGGTGAATGGCGTCGCGGCTGGTGCCGGCTGCAACATTGCGCTCGCCTGCGACATCGTCCTGGCCGCGCGGTCGGCAACCTTTCTGCAGGCCTTCTCCAAGATCGGCCTGGTGCCGGATTCCGGAGGCACATTCTTTCTGCCGCGCCTCGTCGGCCCGGCCCGCGCTCGGGGACTGGCGCTGCTCGCCGAGCCGCTGAAGGCGCAAACAGCGGCGGACTGGGGCTTGATCTGGAAATGCGTCGATGACGACGAATTGCTTGGCACGGCCGCGACGATCTGCGAACGGCTCGCCAACGGTCCGACCTTCGGCCTTTCCCTGATCAAGCGCGCATTTGAAGAATCCGAGCAGAACGATCTTGCGACCCAGCTCGATCTCGAACGCGATTTGCAGCGTCAGGCCGGCTCAAGTCCCGACTATGCCGAAGGCGTCAAGGCCTTCATCGAAAAGCGCTCTCCGAACTTCACCGGCCGGAAGGGCGAGTGACCATGGATGCCGGCGAACTGGCCCGCGCTTGCGCCGAACAGATGTGGGCGGACGATTCCGCGAGCAAGGGGCTCGGCATGCAGCTCATCTCGGTCGAACCGGGACGCTCCGTGCTGGCGATGACGATCACCGACAAGATGGTCAATGGCCACAACATCGCGCATGGCGGTTTCATCTTCACGCTGGCCGATTCCGCGTTTGCCTTTGCCTGCAACACCTACAATCAACGCGCGGTGGCGCAGCATTGCGCGGTCACCTTCATCGCGCCCGGCAAGCTGGGCGACCGCCTGACGGCGCGCGCGGTCGAGCAGCAGCGGTTCGGCCGCTCCGGCATTTACGACATCACGGTCACGCGGGACGACGGCACGGTGATTGCCGAATTCCGCGGTCATTCACGGACGATCGAAGGCAGCCTGCTGCCGGGAGAACGTCCGTGATCGCGATCGAAAATATAGACGCAAAGAAATATCAGCCCCGTGTTGAAGAGCCGCGGCAAGCGGCCATTCGCGACTTCATGGGGCAAAGAAAAAATGCGCGATTGAGGAAACGCCATGGTCGATGCTTCCTACAAACCTTACGGTCTCGAACCGATTGAAACCGCGTCACGCGACGAGATCGCCGCGCTGCAGACGCAGCGCCTCGCCTGGTCGCTGAAGCACGCCTATGACAATGTCGAGGCGTACCGCAAGAAATTCGATGCCACCGGTGTGAAGCCGCAGGATTTCAAGCGGCTCGAAGACCTGGCGAAATTCCCGTTCACCACCAAGGCGGACCTGCGCGAGAATTATCCGTTCGGCATGTTCGCCGTGCCGCAGGACAAGATCGTCCGCATCCATGCGTCATCCGGCACGACCGGCAAGCCGACCGTGGTCGGCTATACGCAGACCGACATCGACAACTGGGCCAACCTGATGGCGCG
>JAEYVN010000192.1 GCA_023431725.1 Pseudomonadota bacterium | reverse complement strand
GAATAGGCGCAAGCTGCTGGCGCACGCGATAGATGCCGTAATCATAGAGTTGCTGTTCGTTGAGATTGTCCGAGCTGAGATTGACCTGCAGCACCGGGACGCTCGATGCGTTGAACTGGACAATGATCGGCGGCTGGATACCGGGCGGCATCAAAGCGCGAATGGCGTTCGTCGCCGATACGATCTGTGCGATGGCGAGGTCGAGATTGACGTCCGGCTGAAAGTAGATCTTCTGGATGGACAGACCATCCAGCGTCTGGGCTTCCATATTCTTGATGCCGTTGACGTTGGCGCTGATCGAATACTGACTGTAGGTGCTGACCCGCTGTTCCATCTCTGGCGTGCTGAGGCCGGTGTATTGCCAGATCACGGTGACGACGGGGATTCTGATTTCCGGAAAGATATCGGTCGACATCCTGGTGATCGCAGTAATGCCAAGAAAGACAATAAGCGCCGCCAGCACGTAGAACGTGTACGGAAACCTCAATGCGAATCGAACAATGCCCATTGCGTCGCTCTCTGCCCAAGGCCATTCGTCAACGTTGCGGCCCCCGTCAAACAGGCCCGTCGCGCGGCGCCGAAGCGTCAGCCTGCGGACCTGATGCTGGCCGGTGAGCAACACTGTCGCCCGGTGTGTAGTTACGCTGGCCGACTGTCGAGCGCTGTGCAGTTCTTGCAGCATTTGGTGCGGTTTTGCTGCATTGCCGCGGGGGATGAGGCCGCCGAGCCGGAACGAAGGCCGCGGCATTCTGGATCGCGCGATCGATGCGGAACTCGACGGGTTCGGATACATTGTCTCCGGCGTCGGCGATGTCGGCGACCAATTTTGCTGAACGAAATGATGGAGCTTTGATGCTGGGCCGCCGCTTGTGGATTCCGCTGCTGATCGCGCTGGCCGGCGCGTTCCTTGTTGCCGCGATTGGCGGAGTCCTGACGGATACCGGTCCGTGGTTTCGCGCTCTGAACAAGCCGTCCTGGCAGCCGCCGGACAGCGTCTTCGGTCCGGTCTGGACGACGCTCTACGCGTTGATCGCGGCGTCCGCGGCACTCGGGTGGTGTGATGCTCGCGACCGCCGGGAGCGCATCATGCTCGTCGGTCTGTTTGTCCTGAACGGGATCCTGAATGTCGGCTGGAGTTTGCTGTTTTTCCACCTGCAGCGGCCCACATGGGCCTTGGTGGAGATCGTCGTTCTGTGGCTCTCGATCGCAGTCCTGATTGTGTTTCTGTGGCGCTTTTCCCGGCGGGCGGCGTTGCTGTTGGTGCCGTATATCGCCTGGGTCACTTTCGCGACCGCGTTGACCGCAACGATCGTGCGTCTCAATCCGGGCATCTAGACAGAACGGACTGAGGGCCATCGACCTTTTATCGAACAGGCATCATTTTCGATCCCTGCCGGACCGGAATGATGCGTTGGCAGCCTGCTATTGACGCGAAGCTGTCTTGCTTGCCACAAGCAGCTATTCATCACGCCTTGGGGGCAGCATATTATGTTCGGTATCGGTTGGGGCGTTTGGCTCACATGGCTGCTGGTGCTGTTTTTCGTTGTGAACGGCGTCGCCAATCTGTTTAATCCAAAGCCGTTTCGCGAGGATTTCGCGCGCTGGAATTTTCCCGGCTGGTTTCACCTGTTCAATGGTGCGTTCCAGATTGCGACCGGCCTGTTGCTGTTCTTCGAACAGACGCGCGTGCTGGGCTTTGCGCTGGCGGTTGCGGTGTGTCTGGGCGTTTACGGCACATTGATCCGCTTCCGCGAGTTCTCGCATATGGGACCTGTCACCGTGCTGTCGGCGGTGGTCTTGCTGGCGATCTGGAGAACGTGGGGAACGTGATCCTTCGACGTTCATTTGGTCATCCGTAGCGGAGACCAATCGAAGGGGCAGACCGGTATGACGAAGGTTGCAGCCATTACCGGAGGCGGGCAGGGCATCGGCAGGGCCATTGCTTACGCGTTTGCAAGAGCCGGATACGCGGTGTCGATTGCCGACCCTGTTGCGGATGGCGGCGAGGAGGCGCTGTCCTATCTGCAGCGCCTTCAGCCGACCTCCATCTATGAATGCTGCGACATCTCACAGAGCGCGGATGTCGAACGCTGGATCGGCCGTACGATCGATGCCATCGGCATCCCGGATGTGCTCGTCAACAACGCCGCGATCCTTGCCAATGGTCCGTTTCTCGAACTGTCCGCCGATGCCTTCGATCGCGTCCTGGCCGTGAATGTGCGCGGCACCATGCTGTGCACGCAGGCGGTCGCCAAAGCCCTCGTTCGCGAAAAGCGCGGCGGCAGCATCATCAATATCGCTTCGACACGCGCCTTGATGTCGGAGCCCAACACCGAAGCTTATAGTGCCTCGAAGGGCGCTATCGTTGCCCTGACCCATGCCACGGCCATGAGCCTTGGGTCCATGAATATCCGCGTCAATTGCATCAGCCCAGGCTGGATCGAAACATCGGACTGGCAATTTTCGGGACGGGCCGGCAAGCCAGAGCATTCGCAAGCCGACCGGGAGCAACACCCGGTCCAGCGTGTCGGCATACCGGACGACATTGCCGATGCCTGCCTGTTTCTGGCCAGGCCCGACAGCTTCATCACCGGCCAGAACTTCGTCATCGACGGCGGCATGACGAAGAAGATGATCTACGCCTGACGCAGCCGCAGCCGTGCGGCTGTAACAGGCGTCCGGATGGCCGAATTGCATCGGCGCTCCGGAAGCCGTTCGTCCGGTCGTGTCGTTCGTCAGTTTGACTTCGTCGTCAGTTCGTCTTGCCGGTGGCCTTCACGACATCGCCCCACATCGCATGTTCGGAGCGAACGCGTTCGGCGAGGCCTTCCGGGCTGTCGGCAATGACCTGGAAGGTGAGATCGTCGAGCCGTTTGGCGATCTCGGCATCGCTCAGGATTTTCTTGATCTCGGCATTGATCCTGTCGACGACCGGTTTCGGCGTGCCGGCCGGCGCGAACAGGCCGATCCAGCCGAACACATCGAAGCCCGGAATGGTCTCGGCCATCGACGGCACATCCGGTTTCCGCTTGAGCCGGTCCTTGCCGGTCACGGCCAGAACCTTGATCGGTGCATTGTCGTCGAGTGCGGCGACGGTGGAGAACGTCAGCACCGCCACCTTGATATGGCCGCCGGTGAGATCGGCCTGCGCTGCCGAGCCGCCCTTGTAGGGCACATGCGTCATGGTGATGCCGGCCTTGGCATTGATGAGTTCGCCGGCGACGTGATGCGGCGAACCGACGCCCGATGATCCAAACGACAATTGGCCCGGATTCTTTTTCGCATGATCGATCAGTTCGGCGACCGTGTTCACGCCCAGTGACTTGTGAACCACCAGAGCGAGGGGAGCGCCGGCGACTGTCGCGATCGGAGCGAAATCCTTGAGCGGATCGTAGGGCGGCGGTTGAAAATGCGGCGTGATGGTGAAGTTGGCATTCGGTGCAGTCAGCAGCGTGTAGCCGTCCGGCGCCGCGCGTGCGACGAACGACGTGCCGATATTACCGCCGGCGCCGACCTTGTTTTCGATGACGATGGTCTGCCCGAGCGCTGTCTGTAATCTCGGCTGGATCAGGCGCGAGATCTGGTCGGTCGAAGCACCGGCCGGGAACGGATTGACGAGGGTAATGGTGCGGTCGGGGTAGGTCTGCGCCGTTGCAGGGGATAAGCAGATCGGCGCAGCAAACACGGCAAGGCCTGAACAGGCCCATTTCCAGGCTGTTTTCACAACGTCCTCCCTTGTGCTTTTTTTCTTTGAGTGTCGACCTTCGTTCGGCGCCATTCAAGGGGGCTGTGACGGCCGCGGGATTGCCCAACAGGGACGCAGGGGCTGCCCACTCCAGGCGCTTGCCGCACTCGCCATGCCCGGCTATCGTGCCGGCACTTGAGAGGGGACGGCATCGATGATGACCGGTTTTGCGGCTGCTTTATGATTTCAATTGAAGGCCTATCCAAAACTTTCGATACGCAGCGCAACAAACCCTATCTTGCGATCACCGATATCGATCTGAAGGTTGGCGACGGCGAATTCGTCTCGATTCTGGGCCCGTCGGGTTGCGGCAAGTCGACCCTGCTGTACATCGTCGGCGGCTTCGTCTCGCCCTCGACCGGTGCGGTGCTGGTGGACAACAAGCCGGTGACAGGGCCTGGTCCGGATCGCGGTCCGGTGTTCCAGGAATTCGCGCTGTTTCCCTGGAAGACGGTGCTCGGCAACGTCATGTACGGGCTGCTCGAGCAGGGCCAGAGCCGCAAGGATGCCGAAGCGCGCGCCCGCGAATTGCTGGCGATGGTGAACCTCACGCGCTATGCCGATTTCTATCCCAAGGAATTGTCCGGCGGCATGAAGCAACGCGTCGCGATCTGCCGCACGCTCGCCTACCGGCCGAAGATCCTGCTGATGGACGAGCCGTTCGGTGCGCTGGATGCGCATACCCGCGTGCGATTGCAGAATGACCTGCTGGACATCTGGGAGCGCGACCGCAAGACGGTGCTGTTCGTGACGCACAGCGTCGAGGAGGCGGTGTTCCTCTCCGACCGCGTTCTGGTGATGACGCGTGCGCCCGGTCAAGTGAAGGAGATCATCACCATCGATCTGCCACGGCCGCGCAATCGCGCCGAGCTTCTGGTCAACCGGAAGTATCAGGATTACGTCGTCGATATCGAGAAGATGATGGAAAATCCTGCGGACGAGGCGCATTGATGAAGAGCCTGACCGCAATCCCCGGTGTTCCGCCGCTGATCGCGTGCTTCTGCCTGCTGCTGATCTGGCAGGGACTGGCGCTGTACTTCGGACTCGACTCGTTGCCGACCGCCTGGGAGAGCCTGAAGGAGCTTCCGGCAATCCTCGGCGATCCGCGTGCGCGCTATGACATCCTCTCGTCAATCCGCCGGATGATGACGGGCTTTGCGCTGGCGCTGGCCTTTGCCATTCCGATCGGCCTCATGATGGGCCGCAGCCGCAGGGTGGCGGCCTTCTTCAATCCGTTCTTCATGATGATCTATCCGGTGCCGAAGGCGGCGCTGATGCCGATCATCATCCTGTGGCTCGGCATCGGCGATGCGTCGAAGACGCTGGTGATCTTTCACGGCGTGTCGTTGCAGGTGATCTACCACACCTATCAGGGCTCGAAGGCGGTCGGCGAAAAGCTGATCTGGTCGGGCATGGCCATGGGCATGTCGCCGACGCGGCGCCTGTTCCGCATCGTGTTGCCGGCGGCCATGCCGGAGATCATGGTCGGCTGCCGCACCGGACTGGTGCTGGCGCTGATCACCATGGTGACCAGCGAGATGCTGTCGCGGCAGGCCGGTATCGGCAACGTGTTGTTCAACTCGCTCGATCTTGCACAATATGCCCAGACCTATGCGACGATTGTCATCGTCGCCGTATTGGGTTTCGCGCTCGATTTCCTGTTTGAAAAGCTGCGCGGCATTGTGGTCGGCTGGGCCGATCCGGTGCATGCGATCGCGGTGGGTTCGGCATGACCATCAATCGCCGTCTCGCCGAACTCGCGATCGGGATGATCCCGATCCTGTTCCTGCTCGGATTGTGGGAATATCTGACATACACCAAGATTGCGCCGCACACGCTGCTGCCGGCACCGGGACTGGTTTTCTCGCGGATCTTCGAATTGCTGGGCGATTCCAATTTCCTCGGTCATGCCGCCACCACGATGTACCGGCTGCTCTGCGGCTTCGGCCTTGCGGTGATCGTCGGCGTCGGCCTTGGCATCGCCGGCGCGGGCAGCCCGCTCGTCGGCTCGCTGTTACGGCCGGTGATCCGCGTGCTGGCGCCGGTGCCGAAGATTGCTCTTTATCCCGCCTTCATGCTGACGCTCGGCTTCGATCATGCCTCCAAGATCGCGCTGGTTTTCGCCGATGCGGTTTTCCCGATCCTGCTGGCGACGCTGCAGGGCGCGCTCGCCGTCGAGCCGAAGCTTGTCTGGTCGGCACGCGCGATGGGTGTCAGCAAGCTGAAGACTCTCTTCACGGTGGTGCTGACCGCGGCGCTGCCGTCGATCCTGACCGGTTGCCGGATCGGGCTGGTCATTTCCTGTATCGTGGTTTTCCTGTCCGAGATGATATCCTCCACCGACGGACTGGGACATCTCCTGGTCCGCGCCGCGCGCAACTTCCAGACTGTCGACATGTTCGTGCCGATCATCGGCATCTCGGCGCTGGGACTGTTGTTGAATTTGGGCTTTAACAAGCTGCGCGCGCGTTTGCTGCGAGGATTCCCGGAGGAAAGTTGATGCTGGCCGATCGCATCGAAGGAAAGTGGATCGACGCTTTCTGCGAGCTGTTCGAGAAATGCGCGGTGAAGAAGGGCGACACCGCGGCCATTCTGTCGGAAACCCAGTCGCGGCAGCTCAATGTCCAGCTGGCCGAACTGGCCTTGCTGCGTCTTGGCGCGCGGCCGTTCCATGTCGTCGTACCGACTCCGCGCAACGAGCATCCGGTGCCGATCCGTTCGACCGGCGCCAGCGTCGCCATCGGCAAACTCGCGCCGGTGGTCTCGGCGCTCGCGCAGGCCGGCTTCGTTGTCGATTGCACGCTTGAAGGCCTGATGCATGCGCCCGAGACGCCGGAGATCCTGAAGGCCGGCGCGCGCATCATGGTGATCTCCAACGAACATCCGGAAGCGCTGGAGCGCATGCGGCCGGATCCGTTGCTCGAGACACGGGTGCGCAATGCGGCCCGTATGCTGCGCGGGACCAAGCGCATGAAGGTGACATCGGCGGCAGGGACCGATCTCGACGTCGATATGACCGGCGCGCAGACCGTCGGCATCTGGGGCTGGACCGAGAAGCCCGGCACGCTCGCGCATTGGCCGGGCGGCATCGTCGTCAGCTTCCCGAAGAGCAAGTCGGTCAACGGCACGCTGATCCTCGACCGCGGCGACGTGAACCTGACCTTCAAGCGCTATATGGCCGATCCGATCCGGCTCACCTTCGTGGACGATTACATCACTGACATTGAAGGGCAGGGCCCTGATGCGGAGATGTTTCGCCAATATCTGGCAGCCTGGGGCGATCGCGAGGCCTACGCGGTGTCGCATGTCGGCTTCGGCATGAATCCGGGCGCCCGCTACGAGGCGCTGTCGATGTATGGCCAGCGCGATACTAACGGCACGGAAATTCGCGCCGTGCCAGGCAACTTCCTGTTCTCAACCGGCGCCAACGAGTTCGCCGGTCGCTACACCGCCGGGCATTTCGATCTGCCGATCATGAAAACG
>JAEYVN010000107.1 GCA_023431725.1 Pseudomonadota bacterium | reverse complement strand
CCAGTTACCCCATTGCTGACGGAAACCGATCTGGCCGCCGGCCACCCAGTTATCCTTGCCGTGATCGACCGACGTGAAGAAGCCGGGAATGGTGGCATCGCTGTTCCAGCTCGAATCCGAAAATGCGCCACCGGCCTGACCGCCGACATACAAGCCCGACCAATTGTAGATCGTGACCGGCGGCGGTGCGGGGGGAGCGGCCTTGTAAACCGGACGCTGCATGTCAGCAGCCTGGGCCGCGCCAAAGCCGAGCACGGTCGCAAGGATAGCGGTCGATACGAGAAGACGCATATTGGAGATCCCCCTGTTGCGCGAGCAACGTCAGACTAGAATGCGCAACTAACGACAGGCCTTCGATTTGGTTTCGTCTCGATAGAGAAATTCGTCGCGTTCGCGTGAAGGCGGTCGAAACAAATTGTGTGGCAATATTTCACAGCAATTGCAGACTTGATGTGGTTGGAACCAAGCCGGTTCCCAGTCGTTCAATGTGATGGTGCGGTAAATCAACAAAGGGTTGTCCATGGCCACGCGTGCGTATTGGTCCGGCCGTATTCGATTGGCGTTGGTGTCGATTCCAGTCGAGGTCGTTTCCGCCACCAAGACTTCCAACCGGATTTCCTTCCATCAGATTCATGAGCCGACCGGCAAACGCATCCGCTACGAGAAAGTCGTGCCCGGCGTCGGCCCGGTCGATACCGGCGAAATCGTGAAGGGCTATGAGGTCGAGAAGGGCAAATATGTTTTGCTCTCCGATGAAGAGATCAACGACGTGAAGCTCGAGGCGAAGAAGTCGATCGATCTCGTGCAATTCGTCGATGCCGATGCGATCGATCCGATCTATTTCGAGAAGCCGTTCTACATCCTGCCGTCGGAAGAAGACGAGGATGCGGAAGAAGCTTACATCGTGCTGCGCGATGCGTTGAAGAAAACCAACAAGATCGGTCTTGGGCAGATCGTGGTGCGCGGGCAGGGCTCGATCGTAGCCATCAAGCCGTTCGGCAAGGGACTGTTGCGGGAGACCTTGCGCTACGCCGACGAGGTGAAAAAGCCCGATACCGCCTTCGATGACGTGCCAGGCAAGAAGGTGGATGCCGATCTCGTCGAACTGGCGCAGGAGCTGATCGACAAGAAGTCCGGCGAATTCCATCCCGAGAAATTCAAGGACACCTACACGGTCGCCCTGCGTGAGCTGATCAAGGCCAAGCAGGAAAACCGGCCGCCACGCGAGATCGAAGAGGCACCGCCCGCATCCAACGTGATCAACCTGATGGATGCGCTGAAGCGCAGTGTGAAAGGCGGTGGCAGCACCGAGCCGGCGAAATCGCAGAAGTCGGAGCCAAAGTCCGAAGCCAGCGTAACGCGCAAGACGGCGCGCAAGACGACGAAGTCCGCCGGCAAGTCGGCCAAGAAATCCGCCCGCAAGAGCTCGGGTCGGCGCAAGGCCGCATAACGGATCGACACCATGCCGAGCGGCAGCCTTCGCGATTATCACTCAAAGCGCGACTTCAAGCTGACGGCCGAACCGAAGGGCGTCGTCGGCAAGCGCAAGGCGAAGGGCCTGCGCTATCTGATCCAGAAGCACGATGCGTCGCGCCTGCATTACGACTTCCGCCTGGAATGGAACGGCACGCTGCTGAGCTGGGCGGTGCCGAAAGGGCCGAGCGAAAATCCCGACGACAAGCGGCTTGCCGTCCATGTCGAGGATCATCCAATCGCTTATGGCGATTTCGAAGGCACCATCCCGAAGGGCCAGTATGGCGGCGGCACGGTGATGCTGTGGGACACCGGCACCTGGGAGCCGCATGAGCCGGATGTCGACGCCGCGCTGAAGAAGGGCAAGCTTGCCTTCACCTTGCATGGCGAACGGCTCAAGGGAAACTGGGCGTTCGTCAAACTGCGCCCGCGCAGCCCTAAGGACAAGGACAACTGGCTGCTCATCAAGGAGCATGACGAATACGAACGCAAGACCGGCAAGCTGATGGTCGAGCGCGAGACATCGAGTGTGACATCGGGCCGGGCGATGGATCAGATCGCCGCCGGCAAGGCGGTCTGGCAATCGAAGCCGCGGAACGGGCGTGGCGGCTCCTCGGACGTCGAGGAGATCATCGCGAGACCGGTGAAGTCGAAGTCTGCCAGCGGCTCAAAAAAAAAGTCCCAAGTTCAGTCAAGCGAGCGGCCGCTAAGCAAAAGCGCAAAGTCAGCGCAACTACCGGCCTTCGTGGCGCCGCAACTGGCAACGCTGGTCGAGGCGCCGCCAAACGGAAGTGAGTGGCTGCACGAGATCAAGTATGACGGCTATCGCGCCATCACCTCGCTGGCCGGTGAGAGGATCGCGATCCGCACGCGCAAGGGGCTCGACTGGACCGATAAATTCCGTCCGCTGGTGCCGGCGCTTCTGAAATTGCCTTGCGACAGTGTCTTGCTCGACGGCGAGATCGCCGTTGCGGATGCTGACGGCCGCACCGATTTCGGCGCGCTGCAGAATGCGCTGAGCGAAGGGACCGGCCGCATGGCCTATTATCTCTTCGATCTGTTGCATCTCGACGGCAAGGATCTGCGGCAGCGGCCGTTGACCGAGCGCAAGGAGATGCTGCGCGATCTGCTGGCGTCATCGGCCGGCAAGGGGCCACTGATCTATTCCGATCATGTCGTCGGCAACGCCGATGAAGTCTTTGCGCAAGCCTGCCGTCTCAAGCTTGAAGGCCTGATCTCGAAACAGGCCGACGCGCCGTATCGCTCCGACCGCAGCAAGAGCTGGCTGAAAAGCAAATGCGGCTTCGAGCAGGAATTCGTCATCATCGGCTGGCGGCCATCGACCAAGGCCGGCCGGCCGTTTTCGTCGCTGCTGCTGGCGGTGCATGAGGACGGCGCCTATCGCTATGCCGGCCGTGTTGGCAGCGGCTATTCGGGCGATGGTCTCGAAACACTGTCGAAACAATTCAAGGCGCTGGCGCGCAAGACGTCGCCGGTGAAGGATGTGCCGGCAGACATTGCGCGGCATGCGCATTTCATCGAGCCCAAGCTCGTCGCCGAGATCGCCTTTCGCGGCTGGACGCGCGACAATCTCGTGCGCCAGG
>JAEYVN010000039.1 GCA_023431725.1 Pseudomonadota bacterium | reverse complement strand
TCTTCGGTCGGGTTCCGCCTCACGACGTGTTCGGAGCGGCATCGTGTCGCCGTTTCAAATTTGCTGCATTGCAGTACAAGGCTCGTATGAACGAATCGTCAGAAAGGGAACCCTGGAAAATGCCGGTCACAGATGCGCTGCAGAAACGCACCGGGTTGATCGTTGTCTCTGTCATGGTTTTGGCAGCCGTTGGTTTGGCGGGATGTTCCGAAGGCCCCAACGCCCAGGCCTCGTCGGCGCTGCCGGAGCCGGAGCAGGTCGGTTTTGTGACTATCGAACCGGCGCCACGGCCGCACATCCGCGAACTCCCCGGCCGAATTGCGCCCACGCGCATCGCTGAGGTGCGCGCACGCGTGTCCGGGATTGTGACAGCCCGCTCGTTCGAGCAGGGCAGCAACGTGAGGGAAGGTGACCTGCTTTATTCACTCGATGCTGCGCCTTATCAGGTTGAATTGCAGGCTACCGAGGCGGCTCTCAAGCGGGCTGAGGCAGTTCTTCAGCATGAGGAACGGCAGTCGCAGCGTATGGAAAGTCTTGCCGCAACAAAGACGGCATCCCCCGCCCAGGTCGAAACTGCGCTAGCAGCGCTTTATCAGGCGCGCGCCGATGTTGAAGCGCGCAAGGCCGATGTTGCCCGCGCAAAGCTCAATCTTGCATACACGACGATGCGTGCGCCGATCAGCGGCCGCATTGGGCGCGCATTGGTTACCGAGGGCGCGCTGGCTGGTCAGGGCGAGGCGACCCATATGGCCACCATCCAGCATCTCGACACTGTTTACGCGGACTTCACCCAATCGGTCAGTGAACTCAACCAGATGCGCCGTGCGCTCGCCAACGGCGATCTTGAGGCGGCGGGACCGGAAGCGGCCAAGGTTCGCCTCGTCCTCGACGATGGGGAACTCTATCCTCATGCTGGCAAGCTGCTGTTTTCGGACACAACCGTTGATCCCACCACGGGTCAGGTCACGCTTCGCGGCGAATTCCCGAATCCTCATGGCGAATTGTTGCCGGGCATGTATGTGCGCGTACAGATCATACAGGGTGTCGATCCTGACGCCCTTGCCGTGCCTCAACAGTCGGTTCGCCGAAATGATGCCGGCAACAGCGAAGTTTATATCGTTCGTAACGACAACCGCGCAGTGGCGTTGCCGGTCAATCTAGGCCGTGCCGTCGGCGATCTCTGGTTGATCGAGAAGGGACTGAAGGCAGGCGATCGTGTGATCGTGGACGGCTTTCAGAAATTTGTTCCAGGCGATCTCGTCGATCCTAAGCCCTGGACACGTGCAGATACCGGCTCGCAACAACGCGATGCCAGGTTCGATTCCGGAACTGCTGTCCGCTAACGGATTTTATCATGCCCAGCTTCTTCATCGACCGACCCATCTTTGCGTGGGTCGTGGCCCTGCTGATTTGTCTGGGCGGAATTTTGGCGATTCCGAATCTGCCAATTGCGCAATATCCGATCATTGCGCCGCCTTCGATATCGCTCAGCACCAGCTATCCGGGCGCTTCGCCAGAAAATATCTATAACAGCGTCACGCGCATCATCGAGGAAGAGCTGAACGGTGCGAGCGGCATCCTGAACTTTGAATCGACCAGCGACTCGCTTGGTCAGGTCGAGATCATCGCCAACTTCCAGCCCGGCACGAACACGGAAAGCGCTTCGGTCGAGGTCCAGAACCGTCTCAAGCGCGTCGAGGCGCGTTTGCCACGCGCGGTGATGCAGCAGGGCATTCTCGTAGAGGAAGCATCCAGCGCCGTGCTGCAGCTCATTACGCTGCGGTCGACCGACGGCAGCCTTGATGAGATTGGCCTCGGCGACTTCATGATGCGCAATATCGAGGGAGAATTGCGCCGTATTCCCGGTGTTGGCCGCGTCACGCTCTATTCCACGGAGCGCTCGCTGCGCGTCTGGATCGATCCGAGCAAGCTCGTCGGCTACAACCTGACTGCCGACGACGTAAATAAAGCGATCACGGCACAGAACGCGCAGGTTGCCTCGGGTGCGATCGGTGCAGAGCCCAGCAGCGCAAGTCAGCCGATCTCGGCCATGGTGCTGGTCAAGGGCCAGTTGCAGACTCCGGAGGAGTTCGGAGCGATCGTGTTGCGCGCCAATACGGACGGTTCGAGCGTGCGACTGCGTGATGTGGCGCGGATTGAGATCGGCGGTCTCAGTTATCAGTTCAATACGCGCCAGAACGGCGAGCAGATGGCCGGCCTTTCAGTGTTGATGGCGCCGACCGGCAATGCTCTCGCTACGGCCACAGCCGTACGCGAGAAGATGGAGGAATTGTCGAAATTCTTCCCGCCCAATATCAAGTACGACATTCCATACGACATCACCCCTGTCGTCGATGCGTCGATCCAGAAGGTGCTGATGACGCTCGCGGAGGCGGTCGTCCTCGTCTTTCTGGTAATGCTGCTGTTCCTGCAGAATATCCGCTACACGATCATTCCGACCATCGTCGTGCCGGTCGCGCTGCTCGGCACCTGTGCGGTGCTGTTGTTGCTTGGCCTGTCGATCAACATGCTGACATTGTTCAGCATGGTCCTGGCGATCGGTATTCTGGTCGATGATGCGATTGTCGTCGTCGAGAATGTCGAGCGCATCATGTCCGAGGAGGGCCTCTCTCCGAAAGAGGCGACCAAGAAGGCGATGGGCCAGATCACCGGTGCGATTATCGGTATCACGCTCGTGCTGATTTCTGTGTTCATCCCGATGGCATTCTTCCCGGGATCCGTCGGCATTATCTACAAGCAGTTCTCGGTGACGATGGTCGCTGCCATCGGCTTCTCCGCGCTGATGGCGCTGTCGCTCACGCCGGCTTTGTGCGCCACCATGCTCAAGCCGGTCGAGCCTGGACATCATCATGCCAAGCGCGGGTTGTTCGGCTGGTTCAACCGCAAGATGGATTCGGCGCGCGACGGCTATCGCGGCATCGTGGCATGGTCTCTTGGCCGTGCAGGCCGGCTGATGCTGGTTTATGTGGCGTTGTTGATTGGTGTCGGCTGGGCGCTGGTGCGGTTGCCGGGTGGCTTCTTGCCGGTGGACGATCAAGGCTTCATTACGGTCGACGTCCAGACGCCGCCGGAAGCGTCCTACAACCGCACGCTCAGCGCCGTGAAGCAGACGGAAGATTATCTTCTTAAGCGCGATGGCGTCGACAAGGTGACCTTCCTGACGGGCTTTAGCTTCCTTGGACAGGGCGTAAATACCGCGCAGGCGTTCATCACCCTGAAAAACTGGTCGGAGCGCGGTCCTAACGATTCCGCAGAAAAGATCGTGGCGGACACCAATGCTTTTCTCGGCAAGACGATCCGCGATGCCCGCGTTTCGGCACTTGAGCCGCCGCCGATCGACAATCTCGGTAATTCCTCAGGTTTCAGTTTCCGTCTGCAGGATCGCGGTCAGAAGGGCTATCACGAGTTGATGCGCGCAAAGGACCAGCTTCTCGCTGCGGCAAACAAGAGTCCGATCCTGCAGAACGTATATGTCGAGGGTCTTTCACCCGCACCGCAGGTCGAGCTGAATATCGACCGCCAAAAGGCCTCGGCCCTTGGTGTCACTTTCGAAGAGATCAACAACACGATCTCCACCAATCTCGGCTCGTCCTACATCAACGACTTCCCCAATCGGGGGCGCATGCAGCGTGTGGTCGTGCAGAGCGACCGCACGGCGCGCATGCAGGCGGACGAAATCCTGAGCTACAATGTTCGCAATACCAGCGGACAACTTGTGCCTCTCTCGTCATTCGCAACGATCGGCTGGAGTGTTGGCCCTGCGCAGGTTGTTGGATTCAACTATTATCCGGCTGTCCGTATCAGTGGCGAGGCGCGGGAGGGATTCACATCGGGCGACGCAATCGCCGAAATGGAGCGGCTCTCGGCGCAACTCCCCCGCGGCTTCGGCTATGAATGGACCGGACAATCGCTGCAGGAAAAGCTCTCAGGATCGCAGGCTCCGTTCCTGCTCGCGCTTTCTGTGCTGCTCGTGTTTCTTGTGCTGGCCGCCCTATACGAGAGCTGGACGATTCCGCTTGCCGTGCTGTTGACGGTACCGCTTGGCGTGCTCGGTGCGGTGATCGCGGCCACGCTGCGCGGCTTGCCGAATGACGTCTATTTCACCGTTGGTCTGATTACGATTATCGGCCTTGCGGCGAAGGACGGCATTCTCATTATCGAGTTTGCGAAATCGCTACGCGAGCAGGGCAAGAGCCTGAAGGAAGCGACGCTGGAAGCGTGTCACCTAAGGTTTCGACCGATTCTGATGACCGGCCTTGCCTTCTGTTGCGGTGTGGCGCCGATGGTGATCGCTGCCGGGGCGAGTGCCAAAAGTCAGCAGGCCCTGGGTTCGGTCGTGATGGGCGGGATGATTGCCGTGGTCATTCTGGCGCTGCTCATGGTGCCCGTGTTCTTTGTAGTCGTGCAGCGGACCTTCTCCCGGAAGGAGCGGGTGGCGCCTGCTTCGGCGGAGGACCAGAACGCGGGCGATCGTGGTGTGCCGGAGCCTGCGCGGTAATTCGGCGCGCCGCGGGCGTTTTGCTCCGGAAATTGTTCTATGATGGAGAGACTGTGTCGGCGGCGACGGCGCGGGCTTTAAGTCCGCGTCCGCCTTATCGCTGGCTCACACGCAACAAAAGCCGTGAACTGATGCCGAAGCCTCCCATCGATAGCGACCGTTTGTGGAACGACCTGATGGCGCTGGCCGCCATCACCGACCCGGCCAAGCCCTACACCCGCAGGTCTTTCTCGCCGCTGTTTCTCAAGGGCCGCGAATGGCTCAATGCGCGCTTTAAGGAGGCGGGGCTTACTGTTCGTCTCGATGAGGCGGCCAACCTGATTGGCCGGTTGGAAGGTTCGGTCGCCGATGCGCCGACCATCATGCTAGGTTCGCATTCTGATACGGTGCCGTCCGGTGGCCGCTTCGACGGCCCGGCTGGTGTGCTTGCCGGACTGGAGATGGTGCGGGCGATGAAGACCGCAGGCTACAGGCCGCGCCATACTATCGAGATCGTCGACTTCCTCGCTGAGGAACCGAGCGAATATGGCCTCTCCTGCGTCGGCAGCCGCGGCATGGCCGGCGTGCTCGATGACAAGATGCTGGCGTACACGAATGCGACGGGAGAGAAGCTATCCGATGCCATCAATCGCGTCGGCGGCGATGTCGCTCATCTCGACCGTGCGCGGCGGAGCGACATTGCGGGCTATCTCGAACTGCATATCGAGCAGGGTGTGGTGCTGCAGAACAACAGGATCGATCTCGGTCTTGTCACGGCCATCGTCGGCATCACCCGCATCGATGTCGTGTTCGAAGGCGCGGCCGATCATGCCGGCACCACGCTGATGGAATACCGCAGGGACGCGAGCCTTGCCGCCTCGCAACTCATGCTGTTTGTTAACGAGCAGGCGAAAGCTTTTGCTGCACGCAAGCAGGGACACTTCGTTGCGACGACCGGCGTCCTCAACATTGAGCCGAATGCGTCCAATGTCGTTCCGGGACGGGCGCGTCTTGTCTTCGACATTCGGGCCGAGGACCACGCGATGATCGGTGAGTTTCTGGGGGCGCTCGATGCGGAAAGCCAGGCGATTGCCGAGCGCACAAAAGTGAAGCGAGCGCAATATAATGTGCTGTCGAGCACGAAGCCGACGATCTGCGACAGGCATCTGCTCGATCTGCTCAAGCGCGGTGCGGAAGCGCTTGGGCTTTCGACCATGCAGCTCGCGTCCGGTGCTGGGCACGATGCGGCATTCGTCGCACGCATTGCGCCGAGCGCCATGCTGTTTATTCCCTGCCGCGATGGCAAAAGCCATGCACCCGAAGAGTGGACCGAGAAGGATCAGGTTGCGTCCGGTGCGGCCACGCTGTTCGAGGCGGTACGGCTATTGGACGGGCGGAATGAATAGACTTTGCCTCCGTCTATAGCGTCAGCGCAGACAGATCACGACTCTGCCACCATCGAACGGACCAGCGGGATCACCTTCGTGCCGTAGAGCTCGATGCTTTTCATCATCGTCTCGTGGCCCAGAGGTCCGGCGCTGTATTTCATGTCGAAGCGTGACACGCCGAGCGACCTGACCGTGTTGGCGATCTTACGCGCCACCGTCTCGGGCGAGCCGACATAGAGCGAGCCGCGATTAATCTCCTGCTCGAATTCGGCACGGCCCATGGGCGGCCATCCGCGTTCGGCACCGATACGATCGCGCATCTTCTTGTAGTCTGGGAACAACTCTTCACGCGCCTGCTCGTCGGTTTCGGCCACATGGCCGGGCGAATGCACGCCGATCGGCAGCATAGGCTTGCCGAGTTCGTTCAAGGCGCGATGATAGAGATCGACATACGGTTTGAAGCGCACCGGATCGCCGCCGATGATCGCCAGCATCATCGGAAAGCCATAGCGCGCCGCGCGCACGACGGATTCCGGGCTGCCTCCGACGCCGACCCAGGTCGTGAATGGTGTTTCCGTCTGCGGATAGACGCTCTGGTCCTTCAGCAGTGCGCGCGTCCTCCCTTGCCATGTGACAGGCTCCTGACGCAGCAAGGCTGCGAACAGGTCGAGCTTCTCCTCGAACAGGGTCTCGTAATCCCGCAGTTCGTAGCCAAAGAGCGGGAAGGACTCGGTGAAGGAGCCGCGGCCAAGAATGACCTCGGCACGCCCGTTCGACGCGGCATTCAGCGTCGAGAACCGCTGAAAGACGCGCACCGGATCGTCCGAACTTAGCACCGTAACGGCGGAGCCAAGCTTGATGCGCTTGGTGCGGCCGGCAATGGCGGCCAGCACCATCTCGGGCGAGGAGATGGCAAAGTCGGCGCGATGATGCTCGCCAAGGCCGATGAAGTCGATGCCGATGTCATCGGCCAGCACCGCTTCATCGATGACATTGCGAATGACCTGCGCCTGCGGAAGCGGGTTGCCATCGGCACCATGGGTGACATCGCCAAAGGTGTCGAGGCCGAGTTCGATGGATTGCGGCATGAGGGGCAAGCTCTCAGGGGAATGACAGGCGGTTGACGGGCGCGATATGGTGGCCGTTAACACACTTCGCCAGCCCCACGCCATGTGCGTAGGTTACCCTTTGATACCGATGTTGGCAGCCGTTCCAGCAGCCGCTTGCGCCAAGCCGTCCGATTATGGCGCTACGGGCGCTTCGGTGCCGGTCGGATACATTTGCCGGACTTCCTCGCGCCGGCGCAGCCACCACGAATAGGACGGCGGCAAGAGATCTAGAGGATTGATGCCGCCCAGCGCTGCGGCCGCGTGCACCGGCCAGTTCGGATTCCACATCATTTCGCGAGCGAGGGCGATCAGATCGCATTTGCCCTCGGCCAGATAGCCTTCGGCCTGCTGCGCCTCAGTAATGAGGCCGACAGCCATGGTCGGAATGTCGACCTCCCACTTGATGCGCTCGGCAAACGGCACGTGGTAGCCGGGCACGCGAGGCACGACGGCGAGCGTCAGCGGACCTTCGATGCCGCCCGACGAGCAGTCGATCACATCGACGCCGCGCAGCTTCAATTCCTTGGAAAGAACGATCGTATCCTCAAGCTCCCAGGCGCCGCCTTTGCCATCGACGCAGGAGGCGCGGAAGAAGAGCGGGCGGTCCGACGGCCATGCCGCACGCACGGCTTCGATCAGCTCCAGCGTGAAGCGCATCCGGCCCTGAATATCGCCGCCATAGCCATCGGTGCGTTTGTTGGTGATAGGCGACAGAAACTGCTGCAGGATGTAACCGTGCGCGCCGTGAATCTCGCAAATGTCAAAGCCGGCATCGAGCGAACGCTGACACGCTTCGACATGGCTCTGGATTACCGTCTTGATGTCGTCGTGATCCATCTCGAGCGGCACCATCGCGCCCGGCTTGAAGGCGATGGGGCTTGGCGCAATGCCGCGCCACGGCGGCTCGCCCGCCCTGCCGTCTTCCTCCGTGAGCGGAGAGAAACCATCCCATGGTGCCTTGGTCGCCACCTTGCGTCCGGCGTGGCCA
>JAEYVN010000030.1 GCA_023431725.1 Pseudomonadota bacterium | reverse complement strand
TGATGGCTTTGTACCCGCCGCGTGCGGCCGGAACCGAAAGCTTCGTGCGCATCTATAACAATGACGGGTCGGAGGCCGGCGCCTGCGGCAACGGCATGCGCTGCGTTGCCTCGATCGTGTTCGATGAAACCGGCAAGGACGCCCTCACCTTCGAAACCAAGGCCGGGCTGATCAATTGCTGGCGGGGACCGGACGCCGGTACTTACACTGTCGATATGGGCAGGCCGCGGTTCGGCTGGCAGGAGATTCCGCTGGCCGAGGAGTTCCGCGACACCCGCGGCATCGAATTGCAGGTCGGCCCGATCGATGCGCCGATCCTGCACACGCCGTCGGTCGTCAACATGGGCAATCCGCATGCGGTGTTCTGGGTCGACGACCCTTACGCCTATGACCTCGAAAAATTCGGGCCGATGCTCGAGCATCATCCGATCTTCCCGGACCGTGCGAACATTACGCTGGCCGCGATCAGGTCGCGCGAGCACATCGTCATGCGCACATGGGAGCGCGGTGCAGGTTTGACCAAGGCCTGCGGCTCGGCCGCTTGTGCGACCGCTGTGGCGGCTGCGCGGCTCGGCCGCGCCGATCGCAAGATGCGGCTGTCGTTGCCCGGCGGCGATCTCGTCATCGAATGGCGCGAGCGCGACGATCATGTGCTGATGACCGGTTCTGTCGCATTCGAGTTCGAAGGCACTTTCGACCCGGCCCTGTTCAACGCATCTGCGCCGGCGTGATGCCATGAGTGTCGAACCATGAGTGTCGAGATCGTCACCTTCGGTTGCCGTCTGAACACGCATGAATCCGAGATCATGCGGCAGAAGGCAGGCGAGGCCGGTCTGACGGATGCGGTGGTTGTGAACACCTGCGCAGTGACGGCAGAAGCCGTGCGCCAGGCGCGACAGACGATCCGCAAGCTGCGCCGCGAAAAGCCCGATGCGCGCATTGTCGTCACTGGCTGTGCGGCGCAGACCGAACCCGCGACCTTCGCCGCCATGCCGGAAGTTGATCGGGTGGTCGGCAATACCGAGAAATTCGATGTGTCGGCCTGGGCCGATACGCGCCGGGCCCTTGATAGCGGTGCATTCGGCATCGATGCCGAAGAGAAAATCGTCGTCAACGACATCATGGCCGCGCGCGAAACCGCGTTGCATCTGATCGACGGTATCGAAGGTCGTGCGCGCGCGACCGTGCAGATCCAGAATGGCTGCGATCATCGCTGCACCTTCTGCATCATCCCCTATGGACGCGGCAATTCGCGCTCGGTGCCGATGGGCGAGATCGTCACGCAGGTGCGCCGCCTGGTCGAGAACGGCTATCAAGAGATCGTGCTGACGGGCGTCGACATCACCAGCTACGGGCAGAATCTTCCCGGCACGCCGAAGCTCGGCGCGCTGGTGAAGCAGATCCTCAAGCATGTGCCGGAATTGCAGCGGCTCCGCCTGTCGTCGATCGATTCGGTGGAGGCCGACGACGATCTGCTCGATGTGTTCGGATCCGATGTGCGGCTGATGCCGCATCTGCATCTGTCGTTGCAGGCCGGCGATGACATGATCCTGAAGCGGATGAAGCGTCGTCATCTGCGTGATGACGCGATCGACTTCTGTGAGCGCGTGCGGGCGCTGCGTCCGGATGTGGTGTTCGGTGCCGACATCATCGCCGGTTTCCCGACCGAAACCGAAGACATGTTCGCGCGTTCACTCGATATCGTGGATGAATGCGGCCTCACTCATTTGCATGTCTTTCCGTTCTCGCCCCGGCCAGGCACGCCGGCCGCGCGCATGCCGCAACTCGCACGCGATGTGGTGAAAGATCGTGCGCGTCGCTTGCGCGAAAAAGGCGAAGCGGCCCTGCATAAGCATCTCGATGCCGAAACCGGCCTGATGCGGCGCGTCCTGATCGAGTCCGACGCGATCGGGCGCACCGAGCATTTCACGCCTGTGCGTATGAGCGGCGTCACTGAGGCCGGACGGATCGTTGACGTGCGGATCGCGGGGCATGATGGCCGTCATCTGATTGCGGCGTGAGGTTGCATGCGGGTCTATGTCGGTGAGACATTTTCCGAGACCCTGACAATGACGCCGGAGGATGCGAAAGCCTTCTCTCGCGCGGCCCGCGATTTCAATCCCCTGCATCTCGATGAAGAAGCGGCTGCCAACAGCCGCTACAAGAAGCTGATCGTCAGCGGGACGCAGACCGCCGCGCATCTGATGGCATTGCCGGCGACCCATTTCTCGAAACGCGCCGATGTTGTCGGCCTCGATTTCTCGCTGCGCTTTCACAGGCCGGTCTTCGCCGACGAGACCATCACATTGCAATGGGAAGTGATCGAAGTCACGCCGACATCGTCCGGCAAGGCCGACGTCGTCAATATGAAGGGCCGCGTCCTCAACGAGGCGGGTGAGCTGGCCGTTGCCGCGACCGGCCGGGCGATGGTGGCGGAAAAGCTGTAAGCTTAACCCGTCACCCGACCTCACTGACGTTCGGTCGACTCTCCCTATGGGAGAGGTGAAGATCATCCTCCACCCAACCGCATGCCTTCAGCGCGTCGCGCATATGGGATGGCACCGGCGCCGTGACGCGGATCGGATCGCGATTTTTATAGAGCGGCACGACGATCTCACGGGCGAGAAGATGCAGGACGGGCCCGTCGAAACGGGGGGCGGTGCCGTAGATGTTGTCACCGAAGATCGGCCAGCCCCTGGCCTGACAATGCACGCGGAGCTGATGGGTGCGGCCGGTGACGGGTTCGAGCGCCAGCCAAGTGAGCTGCTTGTTTTCGACAATTGCTCGGTCTGCTCCCTCCCCCCTTGAGGGGGAGGGCTGGGGAGGGGGGTAATCGCTATTGCCCGTGTCTGCATTTACCCCCCTCCCGATCGCCTCCGCTTCGCTTTGGCGATCGACCTCCCCCTCAAGGGGGGAGGTGAAGGAAGAAGAGCGCCCCATCACTTTCCACCGTGTCATGGATGGCTGGCCGGCGGGATCGACCTTCATCCACCAGCCGCGCGTCTCATCCCGGCGCCCGAGAGGCAGGTCGATCGTGCCTTCGTCCTCGTCCGGGCCACCTTCGACCACCGCCCAATAGGTCTTGCCGATCTTGCCATCCTTGAACAGCTTGCCCAGGGTTTCCGTCGCTTTTCGGTGGCGTCCCAGAACGAGGCAACCGGAGGTTTCGCGGTCCAGCCGATGCGCGAGCGCCGGGGCGCGCGGCAAACCGAAGCGCAGCGCGCCAAAATGGTCCTCCAGCGCGCCGGCATTCTTCATTCCTGCCGCTTTCGGGCCACGATGCACGGGCAAGCCCGCCGGCTTGTCCAGCACCAGCATCAGTCCGTCGCGGTACAGAAGCCTTGCTTCCATCTCTTCCGGAGTCATGCGCAAACCGCTATCACGGCCGCGCCCATGAATGACAGCACCCAAAACGACGATCAGGACAAAGCCCCGGAACAAAAGCGCCAAAGCTGGTGGCAGCGCCTCAGCAGCGGCCTGAAGCGGACATCCGCGTCCCTTGGTTCCGCCATCAGCGACCTCGTGCGCAAGCGCAAGCTCGATTCCGCCATGCTGGAGGAGATCGAGGACACGCTGATCCGCGCCGATCTCGGCGTGAACACGGCGGCGCGCATCAGCGAGGCCATCGCCAAAGGCCGCTACGAGAAGGACATCGACGAGAACGAGGTGAAGACGGTCGTCGCCACCGAGGTCGAGAAGGTGCTGGCGCCCGTTGCCGCGCCTTTGTCGCTCGATGGTGCGAAGCCCTTCGTCATTCTGGTGTCGGGCGTCAATGGGTCCGGCAAGACGACGACCATCGGCAAGCTGGCGGCGAAATTCTCGCGCGAGGGCAAAAAGGTGATGCTGGCGGCCGGAGATACGTTCCGGGCCGCCGCCATCGAGCAATTGAAAATCTGGGGCGGCCGCGTCGGCGCCAAGGTAATCGCGCGCGAGCAGGGATCGGATGCTGCCGGCATTGCCTTCGATGCGCTGACGGCTGCCAAGGCTGACGGTGTCGACGTGCTGCTGATCGATACAGCCGGCAGGCTGCAGAACCGCACCGAGCTGATGAGCGAACTCGAAAAGATCGTGCGCGTGATGAAGAAGGTCGAGCCGACGGCGCCGCATGCGGTGCTGCTGGTCTTGGACGCCACGGTTGGACAGAACGCGATCTCGCAGGTGGAGGCTTTCGGCAAGACGGCCGGCGTCACCGGACTTGTCATGACCAAGCTTGACGGCACGGCGCGCGGCGGCATCCTTGTTGCCATCGCCGAGAAATTCAAACTGCCGATTCATTTCATCGGCGTCGGCGAAGGCATCGACGACCTGCAGCCGTTCACAGCCCGCGACTTTGCCCGCGCGATTGCCGGGCTGGACGATTAACATCGAACGAGAGCGACATGTCCGATAGCGCTGCACCGAAGAAAGCCCAGCTGAATCCGCTGGTGAAGCTCGCGCTCGATTTCGGGCCGCTGATTCTGTTCTTCATCGTCAACGGCCGTGCCGGCATCTTCTGGGCCACCGGCGTGTTCATGGCGGCGGTCCTGGCTGCCATTCTCATCTCTTACGTGCTGATCAAGCGCTTTCCGGTGATGACGGTGGTGACGGCATTCATTGTCATCGTCTTCGGCACGCTGACCATCGTCCTGCACAACGATGTCTTCGTGAAGATGAAGACAACGATCATCTACCTGATGTTCGCGGTTGTGCTGATCGCGGGCCTGATCCTGCGCAAGCCGTTTCTGGAGATCGCGTTCGATTCCGTCTTCCATCTCACCGATGAAGGCTGGCGCAAACTGACGGTGCGCTGGATCGGTTTCTTCATCGTGATGGCGATCGTGAATGAAGCCGTGTGGCGCACGCAGACAACCGACTTCTGGGTGGCGTTCAAGACCTTCGGTTTCGTGCCGATCACATTCGCATTCGCATTGGCCCAGTTTCCGCTGTTGCAGAAGTATGCTGTGAAAACCGACGAGGCGTAACACTTGGTCGTCTCCGCGAAGGCGGGAAACTATATCCCGGAGTGATGGTTATGCGTCCCCGCCTTCGCAGGGACGACCAGTCACTGCGCTACTAGTGCTTTTTCGATCGCCGGTATCAGAGCCGACTTGAGATTGGCGTCGGTGATCGGCCCAACCAGTTTATAAGCGATGCGGCCATCGCGCCCGACGACGAAGGTTTCTGGCACGCCATAGACGCCCCAATCGATGGCTGCGCGCCCATTCGGATCGGCGCCGACCGCAGCGAACGGGTTGCCATAGCGGCCGATGAAGCGGCGGGCGTTGTCGGCCTGGTCCTTGTAGTTGATGCCGACGAGGCGGATGCGCTTGTCCTTGGCGAGTTCGTCAAGCTGCGGCACCTCGTCGTGGCAAGGCACGCACCATGACGCCCAGACATTCACCAGCGTGACATTGCCCTTGAAGTCGGCCG
>JAEYVN010000567.1 GCA_023431725.1 Pseudomonadota bacterium | reverse complement strand
GCGACATTGACCGCGACGTGCTGTGTCGGCTTTCGCGACAGCATCGCATCCACTGCCGTGGACACAGTCTCATCGAACGTCAGAAGATCGATCGGAATTCCAAGAAAATCCGCTCTCATCGTGTTGTCTCCTGCATCAAACCGTCCTTTCGGCAAAGCTCCGCCTTCACCGCAAATCCATGATTTGCGATGCGCGTGAACTGACTTGCTCTGACCCCCAGAGAATGGTGCGATCTATGGATCGCGCATGTTGTTTCCGGACATCGTCTCCCAATCCCAAAGACACCCGAACCGGTAGGTCTTGATGCCCGTCTTGACGACACGCGCCGGATTTCCGGCAACGATCGTCCCGGCGGGGACATCGCGCGTCACCACACTGCCGGCGCCGACAATCGATCCGTCGCCGATTGAGACGCCTGGCATCAGGATGCTGTGCGCACCGATGAAGCAGCGCTTGCCGACGCGCGTGTCGGCATAGAGACCGCGCGTCATGTCATGTGTGAGGATGACCGCGCCGAAGGCCACATAACTTTCCTCGCCGAGGTTCACTCCCGTCGGATGCGTCCGGTCGAATTGCACACGCAGCGAGAAATGCGCCGTCGGATGGATCTTCATCCGCCAGATCCGCACGAAATAGAATCGGCGGGCATCCATCAGGCGGCGGCGCACGAACAGCCAGACGGCGCGCAGGATGCCCCGCTTCGGCTCGCGTACAGCAACCGGCACATAGACAGACCAGTCCTTGCTCTCCTGACCTCCGGGCTGATGGTCCCGAAAGGCGCGCGCTTGATCAGTAGGCATTGCGATAGGACCTTGGCGAGAGGATCGTCGTCAGCATGATCTTGATGTCGAACATGACCGACCAGTGATCGATGTAGAAAAGGTCGTGCTCGACCCGCTTGACCATCTTGTCGACGGTATCGGTTTCACCGCGCAGGCCATTGACCTGCGCCCACCCCGTGATGCCGGGCTTGACCTTGTGACGGCCGGCATAAAGCCGGATGCGCTCTTCGTACTCGTTGTCGTGAGCCACCGCATGAGGCCGCGGTCCCACCAGCGACATGTCGCCCGCCAGCACGTTCAGCAATTGCGGAACCTCGTCGAGATTGGTCCGTCGCAGAAAGCGTCCCACCGATGTGACGCGGCTATCGTTGCGCTGGGCCTGACGAATGACGTCGCCATCATCGAGCGTCGTCATGGTCCGAAACTTGAAGACACGGAATTCACGCTGATTGAACCCGTTGCGCCGCTGCCGAAAAAACACGGGGCCATCGGAATCGAGCTTGATGCAGAGCGCGATCAACGCCAGCAGCGGCGCCGCGATTACCAGCAAAATGCTGGCAACGACGATATCGAATGCCCGCTTGAGGCTACGGTCCTTCAGCGTCAAAGGTGCTCGCGCAAGGCGCAATGTGTGAGTGCGTCCCACGCGCGCAAGCACCAGATCGCGTATCCAGACCCAGCTCTGGTCGGGTGCCAGGTGGACCGTCGCCGGTACAGCCGACAGCCCCTCCACCAGATCCCGGATATGCGCATGGTCCTGCCACGGCAGGGCGATGACGATGTCCTCGAGTGACATATGACGCGCGATGATCCTAATCCGCTGCAGTGCGGCCCTTTTGCTGGCGACATCGAGAGGATCAAGCGCGATGACATCGACAATGTCCGTTCCGGCCCCTTCCCGCTTCAGTGTTGCCCGCAGGTCATTGAGGATGTCCTTGCGGCCGATCATCACAACCTTGCGGCCACGGATGACACCGCGCCGCAGACCGGTTTCGACAAGGCGCGCCAGCAGAAGGCGGAAGAGCAACGCAGTCAGAACACCGCCGACGTATTGCGACATGATGGCGCCACGGGAATAGAAATCGGTTGCCTGGCTCAGGAACAGCGCGACCACGAAAACAGAGAAGGCGATGTTCCAGCGACTAAAGACCAGGCGCAGCTGCTCCTTGGCATTACGCAGGCTTTTCGTCGAATAGTCGCGCGCCAGGCCGCATTGCACGACAAACAAGGCCACCATTGCGATGGTCGCAAAAAAATAGAAGGCAGGCGACGGCAGGGCGTCGAAAGTGAGATAATGGTACGCAGCCCCGGCCCCGAAGGTCGCTCCCGTGAGGATGATGAAATCCGTCAGCGCCGCGATCATGGGCAACGTTCGCGCATTCAGGATCGGCAGCCATGCGCGGGTTGAGCGATATGGTTTTCCGCCGCGCGCGGCCGCAGCATTCCACAGGTCGCGGGCCGTCAGACGTCGTGCGGGATCCCGCGATGCCGGAAAGCGAACAACGTCGCAATCCTCCGGAAAGCGCGCCGCTTTACTCGCATGGACATTCGACCGGCTATTCATGCGTTTGACGCTCCATCTGACTGGCAGGGTCGACGAATGTGCGATTTGGGCTGCCGTAATAACGTTCGAAATCGTCGACAACGCCGTTCAGCACCACACCGGCAACCTTCTCGGTGAGTTCGGGGTTTTCGCGGAACACAGCCGTGACGGCATCGCGGCTTGTCTTCTCGGATGCCACGACCATGACCACGGAATCAGCGCGCTCCAGCAGGATCCGCGCATCAGCCACCGGCAGCAGCGGCGATGCATCGACAACGACGAGATCGAAGACATCGCGCGCATGATCGATCAGTTGCGTCATGCGGCGTGACGACAACAGCGCGATCGACTGCGTTCCCGGCACGCCCCTCTGCCCGGCAATCGTGTAGAGATTGGTCCGCGCTTCATGCTGGACGGTTGCTGCGAGGTCGCTGCGGCCGGCCAGAAAGTCATTCAGCCCCTTATCGCCCTGCAAATGCATCGCATTGCCCAGACTTGGGCGGCGAAGGTCCCCATCGATCAAAAGAACATCTTCGCCGGTCTGCGCTGCCGTCCGGGCGAGGTTCAGGGCGACAGTCGACTTGCCCTCGCCCGGCAACGCCGACGTTACCAGCACCACGGCCATCCGCCGCTGCAGACCTTGTTGCTTCAGGCTCAGATACAATGTCCGGATGCTTTCGGCGAAAGACGAATCCGGCTCGTTCAGCGCATAATCGGAGAGCAATTGTTCAAAGTTATTGTCGCGGCCCTTGTCCGGCAGTGCGCGACCGACACCCTCTCCTTGGCGCGACATCAACCCGGGCAGCATCAGGCTGCGTCCGCTCGATCGCAACTCAACCCGCGGGATCGAGGCCAGGGGCTGCAACCCGATTTCTCGTTCCAGATCGGCCGATCGACGGAAGCCGCGCCCAAATGCATCTCGGCCCAGAGCCAGTGCCATGCCAAGACCGAGAC
>JAEYVN010000007.1 GCA_023431725.1 Pseudomonadota bacterium | reverse complement strand
ATCGTTCGCGCGGTTTCGATCAGGTCGCACCGGGCTATCAGGGGCCGCTCTATGCCGAGATTTCCCCTCGCACCTTCCCGGTGCTGGTGCGGCAGGGCTCGCGGCTGTCGCAGATCCGTTTCCGCCGCGGTGATACGTTGCTCGATGCCGCGCAATTGCGCGCGCTGCATGACAGCGAGCGGCTCGTCGATGCCGATGATGCCGATCTCACCAACGGCGTCGCCGTCGGTGTCGATCTGTCGGGCGAGTTCGCCGGCGGGCTGATCGGCTATCGCGCCAAGCGCCACACCGGCCTGATCGATGTCGATTATCGCAACGGCTATGCCGTCGGCGATTTCTGGGAGCCGATGACTGCGCGCGCCGATCGCAGTCTGGTGCTCGATCCGAATGAATTCTACATCCTTGCCTCGAAGGAAGCGGTGCAGGTGCCGCCGGATTATGCGGCCGAAATGGTGCCGTTCGATCCGCTGGTCGGTGAATTCCGCGTTCACTATGCCGGCTTCTTCGATCCGGGTTTCGGCTATGCCGGTGCCGGCGGGCGCGGCTCGCGTGCCGTACTCGAAGTGCGTTCGCGCGAGGTGCCGTTCATTCTGGAGCACGGGCAGATCGTCGGCCGCCTCGTCTACGAAAAGATGATGGCGCGGCCGGATACACTTTATGGTCAGGGGATCGGCTCGAATTATCAGGCGCAGAACCTGAAATTGTCGAAGCATTTCCGCGCCTGATGTGGCACGAACCTTGTCGTCGCACGGCTCTTGCAAGCGCGGGACTTGCGGCGACGCATCAGGCTTCGCTATTCTCCGGCCCGGTGCGGGCGTAGTTCAATGGTAGAACGGCAGCTTCCCAAGCTGCATACGAGGGTTCGATTCCCTTCGCCCGCTCCAATCGAATAAGCACTTGATGCTTATAGTTATTTTGAGTTTTCCGGCCCCGATTTTCGGTGCATTTTTTTTAAACCTGCACAACGCTCGTACAACGAATCCTTCAAAAAGATTGGCCAAGGACTGGCTAGGATACCATTGTCGCGGGCTCGTTATGGCCTGAAGGCGTCATGGGATCTGCTTATCCAGACGGCCGTCGCGGGATAAGCCCTCGCAGCGTCACAGGAATGAGATCAGTGAGGTTCGCTCCGCGATCTGGATCTTTGTTTCCCGATCTCACGACTTGACGCTTTTTGCCGCTTTAGACGCGGTCGGCTATGCCGGGGGCACGTGGAAGGAGATGAATCGCACCGACCTGATGTTGCGGAGCTTCATGTTAGCGGTCGGAAGGGAACATTCGCGCGGTGACAATAGTATTCCCAGGCGCGATCCAGGCCGATCAGCGGCTTGTCAGGCTTGATCTCGAGCATGGCATTGGCTTTTGCGATTTCTCCCGGACTGAGAAAAATCACTTCGTCGTAGCGTTTGGTTGCAGACTGAAGTTCGGCGCTTCTCTGTAATGCGATGGCCGTATAAACGGCCAGGCGCAAAGTTTGGCTTGCGACGACAGAACCATGCCCCCGCATGAGCGCGCAGGGGCAACCGTGCATGAACTGTGCAAGGTCCCGCCCCATTTCGCGATTCGATACGAGGAGGTCGGTATCGCCGAAGCGAGTCCGGGAATCCCAGGTTCGAACTTCGGCGCCGATCGGAGCGCAATTGTGCATGATCGGACGGATGACTTCACCGCCAACGCTGAACGGCACAACAGCTTGGCTATGGCTGTGGACGACCGATTGAGTGTGTGGCTGAAGTTCATACAGTCCAGAGTGAATGAAGCGTTCAGCGTAGGGTGTTCCGCTGCTTTGCCTTGCCGGAGTGCCGTCGAGCATGAACTCCATGATGTCGTCGGCATCAATCAATTGCGGCGAGCGCGCCCGAGACAGAAAATACCTGTTCGGGTCGTCGGGATGACGGACGCTGACATGACCGAAGGCGTCAACAACGTTTTCGTTCGCGAGGATCCGGTTCGCTGCAACGAGATCTTCGATCAGTCTAGCAATCGTCATTTCCGTATCACGCTTGAGAAGGAAGCGAGGGCTGTGAAGCGTATCGGAAACGCTTATTTTCCGACCTTAATACCTGTCTCGTCGGAGAACCTGCGCCACTTCTCGACCTCGGAGCGGTAGAAGCCGGGAAATTCTTTGATTCCCTTGAATGTCGCGTCAGCACCTACCGCCGACATTTTCTTTGCAAGGTCCGGATTTTTCATAGCAGCTTCGATAGCGGCGTCGAGTTTTTCGACCACTGGCTTTGGAAGCCCGGCCGGACCAAACAAGCCAACCCATCCGCCGATTGAAATTTGCTTGATGCCCGCCTCTTCAATCGTGGGTACGTTGGCCGCAAGCTTGATCCGGTTCTTATCGATTACGCTGAGAACCTTGATCGACTTCGAGTCAATTTGGCTCAGAGTGCCTGGAACCGAGTTCACCAGAATGTCGATGACGCCTTTCAGGAGATCGGTCATCGCCGGCGCAGCGCCCGGATAGGGGGCGTGGACCATCTCTGTCTTGGTTTCACGCATAAGCATTTCCATCGCCATATGAGGCGATGTTGCGAGGCCAGGCGATCCAAATGTCAGTTTTCCTGGATTGGCGCGGGCATATTCGACAAGTTCGCCGGTCGTCTTGATGGGAAGATCGCCGCGGATAGTCAGCAGATATTTCGCATCGGCGAACTGCGCGATTGGGACGAAGTCCTTTTCAGGCGTGTGCGGAAACTTCAAATCCGCAGCGGGCGGGATACCAATGCCGCCGTCATTGTTGACAAGAAGCGTGTAGCCATCAGGCGCACTTCGAACAAGTTCACCGAGTGCGACTTTTCCGTTTGCGCCCGGACGATTGAGGATGACGACGGGTTGCTGCAGTTGTTCGCGGAGTCCGTCAGCAAGGTAGCGAGCGGCGATATCGACGAAGCCTCCTGCCGGATAGGGCACCAACAACGTGATTTGCCGCGAGGGATATTGCTCCTGGGCGCGCAAATCACTCCACTCTCCCGAGAGGGTCAGCGCGGTGCACGCCATTAACGCAATTCCGGCCCGCCGCGAAAATTTGAAAGTCATTGATCGTCCCTCCCAAGCATTTTTCGTTCTGAGTTACCCACCGGGGAACCAGGTTCGTTTTTAAATTACGCATATGCGCGATATAAATTCAATACATCGGAAAAAAATTACTGAGTGCATTTGGCTTGACTTGGATTTGTCCTCAGGCTGGGTAGCTCTCGGTATCTTCATGATTTTGCTACGGGAAACGGTGCGCAATGGCGCAAGAGGCGATCGGTTCGTCTGTACGATCTGCAATTCGGACGCTGGAAATTCTTGAATATTTTCAGGAGGTTCAGAGGCCGATCCGACTGAAGGAATTGGTGGAGCGGTATGACTATCCGGCCTCGTCGGCGGCGGATCTGCTGAAAACTCTGGTCGCTCGGGGGTATCTCAGCTTTGATCGCAGTCAACGATCCTACTTCCCGACCAGACACCTTTCGGACCTCGTCGGTTGGCTTCCGAACACGTCGTTCGAGGCGGGCATTGTCAAACTGGCTATGGAAAGACTGGCGCAATCAACCCGCGAGCTGGTTGTTCTGGCCACCCCGATAGACATCCAAATCGAGTTTTGCGAGACGCTGCGATCAACCCACGACATTCAGCTTTGGCGCGCGCCTGGGACCCGTCGTCTTCTGGTGCAGACGGGCATCGGCATGCTTTATCTCAGCCAGTTGTCGCACCCTCAAAAGAATGACTTTTATCTTCTGGAGGCAACGCGCCTGTACCGGAAGACGGTGGAAAGCGGCGCTCTGAACGAAAACGATTTTAGTCTCGACGAATTCCTCGGGCACATTAAACGTTTGCGCCTGCAGGATTTCGCCTTCATGCGGTCGTCGGATTATCGCGGCACGCCACCCGGACAGCCGGGTATCGCAGTCGCATCCATGATGCTTCCGACGCCACCCTTTCATCGCCCTCTGATCTTGGGTGTTGGCGGTCCCGAGGCACGAATGACGGCGAACCTGGACTACATTCTGCAGCAGATGCGGCATGAAGTCTCAACGATCGCCGCATCGCTTGATCGAACGAGCGCCGCCACTTGATTCGGTTCCTGTCGAACTAGATGTTCGCGGGTGGCAACAGCGTCTTGTTTCGGAGCACGTCGGAAACCTTTTCCGCCATCATGATAACCGTCGCGTTGATGTTGCCGCCGATCAGATCCGGCATCACGGAAGCGTCGACCACCCGCAGCCCTTCGGTGCCGTGAACTCTCATCTCCTGGTCGACGACTGCAGTGGGGTCACCCGCAAGCCCCATCTTGCAGGTGCCCAACGGGTGGTGAACGGTGATGGCAGTCTTGCGGATATGATCATCGAGATCGGCATCAGACCGCGACGTCAGTGGCTTATAGGCGGAGGATTTGATGAATGCGTTCAGCGATGGCTGTGACGTGAGATCGCCAACAATGCGCAGGCCTGCCCGCAGCGTCTTCCACTCGTGGTCATGACTGAGGAAGTTCTGATAGATTTTCGCCGACGCCCGAGGATCTTTCGATCCAAGCTTGATCTGGCCCCGGCTTTCCGGCCGCAAAAGCACCACGCGGACAGCGAATCCATCTGCATAAGGCGATCGGAACGGCTCCAAATAGGGGGCGGCCGTCATGGGGCCCGCTGCCAGCAGAAGCTGAACATCCGGCATGGGGGCGTCCGAGCGAGTTTTTAAGAAGGCGCTTACGCCGCCCGGCAGGTCTGTCGCGGGTCCCTTCCCAAGAACATATGCCTGAGCGAGCGCACCGATCGCGCGATCGATTCGCATCGTGCGATGAAGCGTTCCAGGGCTGCTACGCGGAATTGCGACCAAGGCCGAGATATGGTCCTGAAGATTTTTTCCTACTCCAGGCAGCGATATCCGCACCGGAATATCCTGCTCGGCGAGATGATCCGGGTCGCCGATGCCCGATAGCATGAGAAGTTGTGGCGAATTGACCACGCCACCGCAAATCAACACCTCGCGGCGAGCCAAAACAGATTTCGTTTCGCCCTTTGACAGGTACTCGATCCCTGTCGCCCGCTGCTTTTCAAAGAGAATGCGCGTCGCCAAAGCTCCGACCTCGATGGTGAGGTTGGATCGGCTACGTGCGGGATGAAGATATGCCGTCGCAGCGCTACAGCGCAGGCCTTTGCTGATCGTCGACTGCGAGCGCCCAAAGCCTTCCTGCTGGACGCCGTTGAAATCGGGAGTAAACGGAAAGGCTGCGCGTTCTGCAGCTTCCAGATAGCTCTCAACAAGCGGATCCGTAAATGTGGAGAACCGTGTCGAAAGCGGACCGGTGCCACCGCGGTAAGTGCTTTCGCCTCCTTCCCAGGACTCCTGTCGCCTGAAATATGGCAATGCCTTCTGGTAGGACCACTCGGTTAGACCTGAAGCCTCCCAGCGGTCGTAGTCACCGCGATGGCCGCGCACATAAGCCATGGCATTGACCGACGACGACCCGCCGACAACTTTGCCGCGCGCGAACTCGATGCGACGGCCGTTGATGTTTGGCTCCGGCTCGGTGTCATACATCCAGTCATGATAGCGGTTCTTGAATATCGAGCCCCAGGCCAGCGGGATCTTGATCAGCGGATCACGATCCCACGAGCCAGCCTCCAGAATTAAGACCGAAGTCGATGGGTCTTCGGACAATCTGCTGGCAAGCGCACACCCGGCTGAGCCCGCTCCAACAATGACGTAATCGAATTCGCGGGCCTTCATTGGGTCGAAAATCCTATATTCCGTAAAACCGACGCTCAATTTACGCATATGTGTATTTTCTTTTCAATACTCCGAAATGCTGATACGGGGTTCTGCACAATGACCGGATGACGAGTTTGAGCAATGACTCTTCGAATAGCGCCCGATCGCATGCTGATCGGAGGCGAGTTGTGTGCGAGTGAGAGCGGTGAATGGGATGAGTCCATCAATCCCGCCACGGAAGAGGTGATTGGCCGTTCGCCTTCTGCCACTGCCAAGGACGTCTCGCGCGCAGTGGATGCTGCCGAAAATGCGTGGCCCGCCTGGGCCAGCCTGACGGTGGCCGAGCGTGCAGATCACATGCGGAATTTCGGCCGCCGTATTCTCGAGCGGTCGGAAGAGTTGCTCAAAATCGAGGTTGCCGACACGGGTAACACGATCCGACCGATGCGGGGCGACGTTGGTTCTGCGGTCAAGAAGCTGAACTACTTCGCTGGGATCGCAACGGAGCTTAAAGGCCAGACGATCCCGGCAACCGCGAACAATATCCATATGACGTGGCACGAGCCGTATGGTGTGGTTGCCAGGATCGCTCCCTTTAATCATCCCATCCTGTTCGCGGTCGCCGGGACGGCGGCTGCTTTGGCGGCCGGGAACTCGGTTATCGTCAAGCCGCCGGAGACGAGTCCCCTTTCAGCCATGTTGCTTGCGGAAATCGCGCGCGACACGCTTCCACCCGGTGTCTTTAACATTGTGACTGGCCGAGGTGCCGTGGTCGGCGACGCGATTGTGCGGCATCCGAAAGTCAAGCGCATCGCCTTCATTGGATCAACACAGACAGGCCGAGCCATCCAGCGCGCAGCTGCCGAAGTGTGTGTGAAGCACATCTCGCTTGAATTGGGTGGCAAGAACCCGTTGATCGCTTTTCCCGATGCCGACGTTGAAGCCGTCGCGAACGCCGCGATCGGCGGGATGAATTTCGGCTGGCAGGGACAATCGTGCGGATCGACGAGCCGATTGTTGCTCCACGCCGACATCTATCAGGGCGTGGTCGATCGTATCGTTGACAAGCTGTCGTCGTACAAGATCGGCGATCCGCTCTCGGACCAATCAGATATGGGGCCCGTCAACTCACAGGCACAGCTTCGCAAAGTCGAATATTTCATCGACAGCGCAAAGCGTGACGGGGCGCGCTTGCTCCTGGGCGGAAAGCGCCCTCAAGGCGAGCAGTTCGAGCGTGGCTTCTGGATCGAGCCGACAGTTTACGGCGACGTTACGCCGTCGATGGAAATCTGGACGGGTGAGGTTTTCGGACCGTTACTGTCCATCGGACGGTGGAGCGACTTCGATGAAGCCGTCAAGATTGCCAATGAAGTCGAATATGGGCTCACCGCTGCGATCTGGACGAACGATATCAAGAACGCATTGCGCATGGCCCGCAAGATCCGCGCCGGGCATTTGTGGATCAATGGTTTTGGCGCGCACTATCTCGGCGTTCCGTTCGGCGGAATGAAGGAGAGCGGTGTTGGCCGGGACGGGGGCATTGAGGAGCTCTACAGCTACACAGAAACGAAGTCCGTCAACATCATTCTTTGAGTTGTCGCGGTCCTAGTTTGTCCGGGCTGGTTCCCGGACGTGCACCCGGTCGCTGGCAATGTTCCTCGCTTTCGCGTGAGGATGAGAGAGCATTGTGCAGCGTTGTGTCTGAGGTATTCCCGCCATGAAGTGCGGGGATCACGAACTGTCTGCAAAGTATGGAGGAAGTAAAATGAGTTCGAAGGTTCGCTGTCTGGTCATTGCAAGCCTTTTATCGTCGGCAGCAATGATGCAGCCCGCTTTCGCGCAAACGGGCAAAGAAGCGTCATTCCCGACGCGTCCCTTGCGGATCGTCGTTCCGGCGTCACCGGGTGGTGTGAATGATATACTTGCACGTCTGGTCGGCCAGAAGATGAGCGAGAGCTTGGGCCAGCCAGTTGTGATCGAAAACAAGGCTGGTGCGGCGACCATTCTTGGTGCCGAAACTGTCGCGCGCGCAGCACCGGATGGTTACACCATGCTGATGGCGCCGACAGCCACGATGGCGATCAATCCGGCTGTGTACGCCAAGCTGTCATATTCGCCGCAGAAGGATTTCATCCCGATTTCTGCGGTCGCGACCTATCCGTATGTTCTGGTTAAGAGCAAGTCGGTGCCGGCGAAGTCGGTTCAGGACCTGGTGAATTTCGCGAAATCACATCCCGATAAGGCCAACGCGGGCGGTTCGTCAGTTACGTTTCAACTGCTCGCGGAGCTTTTTAAGGCCAAGACCGGAGCGCCGCTTCAGTACATACCGTTCAAAGGCGCAAACGATGCAAATCTGGCGCTCGTAGCCGATCAGCTGACAGTGTCGTTTCTCGACACGGGTCCGGCCACTCCGAATATCAAAGCGGGAAACATCATTGCGCTGGCAGTGACCTCACCGAACCGTCTGGTCTCACTTCCGGATGTGCCGACGATGGCCGAGGCCGGGCTGAAGGATATGACCGTTGAGAGCTGGGCAGGGCTGTTTGTGCCGGCTGGCACGCCGGACCATATTGTCAAGAAGCTGCAGGACGAGGTCATGCGCATCACGAAGCTTCCCGATTTTCAGGAGAAGTTGAAGGCGCAGGAGCTTCAGCCCCTCGGAAATTCTTCGGCCGAATTTGCTGCCATGCTGGCTCGCGATACGGAGAGGTGGGGCGAAGTTGCGCGCGCGGCGAAAGTCAGGATCGACTAAGCCGAACATCAAACATCGTCGACTCTGATTTTCAAATAGTCGGATCGCAAACGTGGCGAGCAGGTGATCTTCGACGGTCACCTGCGATTATTGCTCAGGCGGTCCAATGGCGAGATGTACGGTAAGCCGGTTCTGCGGCCCGTCTAATGTCTCTGCTGCGATAATTGTTGGAAAAGCTGTTGCGTCCACACATTCGTGCCGCGTCCTAAATCATCGTAGCAGATCGACTGGCTTCAAACTGCGCAGGCATTAGACGGCTTGTTGCGGCCGCTTGTTGCCGCCGCAATGAAATCACCTTTTGCGGAACGAGAAACGGCATGACCTCTCACGCGAGGCAGATGACTGGCGTTTGAGCGCGCAAATTCCGCTCAAGAGCAGCCGATCTTGAACAGCCAGGTTTATTGACAAATCCCATAATATGGGATTTACGGAAATCGACCCGGGCAAATGAATGAAGCCGATTTTTCGCATTTGGCCAAAGCAGTGAGGCTCTGAATCCCACATGAAGTATATTGACGCCTTCAACCACTTTTTTCCTCGGCCGCTATGGGATGCCATGATGGAGTCCGAGGGCGCAGTGCGGGACATCGGCAAAAGAATGCGTGGCATCCCGGCGATCTACGATCTCGACGAGAGGCTGCGCGTCTGTGAGCGCTTTGATAATTATACGCAGGTGTTGTCGCTCGGCATGCCGCCGCTTGAAGCGCTCGGAACTCCTGAGGAAAGCTGCCGTTTCGCTAAGCTCGGGAATGACGGCTTTGCCGATCTTGTTCGTGCGCATCCCGATCGGTTCGTCGGGTTCCTCGCGTCACTGCCAATGAATGCGCCCGAGCAGGCTGCGCAGGAAGCTGAGCGCGCGTTCAAGGATCTGGGCGCCTGCGGTCTGCAAATTCATACCAATATCCTCGGGAAGCCTCTGGATGCACCCGAGTTCTTCCCGATCTTCGAAATCGCTCAAAAGTACAATCGCCCTGTAATGCTGCACCCGTCTCGCGGTGCGGACATGCCCGACTACAAGAGCGAGAGCAAATCGCTCTATGAAATCTGGTGGACCTTTGGATGGCCATACGAGACGAGCGCGGCAATGGCGCGATTGGTCTTCTCGGGCATCATGGATCGCTTGCCCGACCTGAAGGTTTTGGCGCACCACATGGGAGCGATGGTTCCTTTCTTCGAGGGGCGCGTGGGCCCGGGCTGGGATCAGCTCGGCAAGCGGACTTCAGATGAGGACTACAGCCTTGTCTTGAAGCGTCTGAAGAAGCGTCCGCTCGACTACTTCAAGGACTTTTACGTCGATACGGCAGTATTCGGTTCGCGCGCGGCGACGGTATGTGGGCTCGATTTTTATCACGACGACCGTATTCTA
>JAEYVN010000527.1 GCA_023431725.1 Pseudomonadota bacterium | reverse complement strand
CGTCGCGTCGCAGCAAGCCGCAATGACGCCAGACCATAACCAAACCGGCATGGGCCCGATCGAAAATATCATTGTCTTTCGGCCATCGCCCGCGCGACACCATTCCGGCGCGGTCAGCCCGCTGCTCCGTCTCTGCAATGCCCTTAAAAGCCAGAACCAATAGCAAAGATCAAAAGCCAGGATCAGATGACAACGAGACAACCCGGCCCCTCTCGTCCGAATTTCATCCTCTTCATCACCGACCAGCACAGGGCCGATTATCTCGGCTGCTACGGCCATCCGATTCTCAAAACGCCGCACATCGATTCCATTGCGGCGCGTGGCACGCTGTATGAGAGATTCTACGTCGCGAGCCCGGTCTGCATGCCCAACCGCGCGACGCTGATGACCGGCCGCATGCCGGCGGTTCACGGCGTGCGCGCCAACGGCACGCCGTTGTCACGCGACGCCGTCACTTTTGTCGATCTGCTGCGCGACGCCGGCTACGACACCGCCCTGATCGGCAAAAGCCATTTGCAGAATTTCACCGGCATTCCACCGACGTCGAAACCCGCCCCCCTGCGCGACGGCTATCACCAGCCTTCCCCGGCCTTGCGCCAGGCCATGCGCGTAGACCTTACGGGTCAGGTCTATAGCCAGGAACAGCCGGCCTACTGGGAAACGCCGGGTGCGCATATCGCCACGCCCTTCTACGGCTACGACCATGTCGAGATCGTCACCGGCCATGGCGATGCGGTCGGCGGCGATTATCAGGCCTGGCTGCACGCGAAGAACCCTGCAGCCGTCAATCTTCTCGGTCCGAAGAACAGCCTGCCGCACGATTACAGCGTGCCGCAGGCCTATCGCACGCAGATCCCGGAAGAGCTCTATTCGACGAATTATCTCGGCGAGCGCGCGCAAGAATATCTTAAAGCGCGCAAGTCCGATGATGCGCCGTTCTTCCTCACCGTGTCGTTTCCCGACCCGCATCATCCGTTCAATCCGCCCGGCAAATACTGGGACATGTACAAGCCCGAGCAATTCCCGGTGCCGGAAGCGTTCAGGCGCAATGACTGGACGCCGCCGCAGCATGTGCAGGATACGATCGAGGAGCGCGCCAGCGGCAAGGCCCAGCTCAACGGCATGCGCACCATCGGCGTGTCGGCCCGCGAGGCGCAGGAAGCGCAGGCGCTGACCTGCGGCATGATCGCCTGTGTCGACGATGCCATCGGCCGCGTTCTCCAGGCGCTGGATGAATCAGGTCAGCGCGACAACACCGTGATCATCTTCACCACCGATCACGGCGATCATCTCGGCGATCACCGCCTGCTGTTGAAGGGCGCGGAGCAATATCAAAGCATCCTGCATGTGCCGTTCATCTGGTCGGACCCGCAGGCGCCGGCGGCAGCACGCACCGATGCGCTCGGTTCGACGCTCGATATTCCGGCGACCATCCTCGATCGCGCCCGCATCCAGCCTTATGTCGGCATGCAGGGCAAAAGCCTGCTTCCGGCGATGGGACCGCACGGCAGGCCGGTGCGCGATTGCGCCTTCGTGCAGTACGAGCATCAGATGCCGGACAAGGATGTCGATACGATGCCGCGCTGGCACACCATCGTCGACGCCCGTTACCGCATGACGGTGATGTCGGATTCAAAATCCGGCGAGCTGTACGATCTCGTCAATGATCCGGGCGAGTTCGACAATCTCTGGGACAATCCCGAGCATGCCGCACTGAAGGGCAAACTGATGGAGCGGCTGGTGCAGCTCGAAATCGAACACACCGACACCGTGCCGTATCCGACGGGACGGGCGTGACGGTGTCCCGGGCGCGGCGCAGCACAAGCGAATCGGCGTGCCGCGCCGCAGAACCGGGACCCAGCTGAGATCATATTTTCGAGTAGGTCCCGGACGCAGCGCATCGTCCCGATGCGGTGCATCCGGGACACGAGAGCGTGGCGTTTAGTCCACCTTGAAGCCGGTTTCGTCGGCGATCTTCCGCCAGCGTTCGATCTGGGTCTTGATGTCGGCCATCAGCTTGTCGGAGCCGGTGATGCCGACCGCTTCCATGCCCTGAACCTCGAACTTGCTCTTCACGTCCGGATCGACATGCGCCTTCTTTGCGGCATCGATGAAAGCGTCGAGAGCCGGCTGCGGCGTACCCTTCTTTGCCAGCAGGCCGAACCACACCATCGCGGTGAAATCGTCATGACCGAGTTCGGCAAAGGTCGGCACGTCCGGCAGGAAGCGCGTGCGCTGCGGGCTTGTCGTCGCGATCGCATTGAGCTTGCCGGACTTGATGTAGGGAATGGCGTTACCAAGCTGCATGAAGCCGATCAGCGCGTGGCCGGCGACCATGTCGCTCGTCTGCGGACCGGAGCCCTTGTAGACGATATGATTCAGATCGAGCCCGAAATGCTTGTTCAACTGATGGCCGAGAAAGGCTGACGGTGTGCCGGGGCTGAATGACGCGTAGCCAAGCTTCCCCGGATTGGCCTTGACCCAGGCCACCAGTTCCTTGAGATCTTTTGCCGGCACGCTGGGATGCACCGCCAGAACGAGCGGCGCTTCGACGCCCTTCACGATCGGAACAAGGTCATCGATCTTCCAGCGCAGGTTCTTGTGGATCGCCGGATTGATCTCGGTCATCGCCTGGGTGCCGACCCACATCATCGTTCCATCAGCCGGCTGATCGACGACATATTGCGTACCGACCACGCCGCCGGCGCCGGGCTTGTTCTCGATGATGATCGTGCGGCCCAGCGTCTTCGACATGTGGTCGCCAACGATGCGCGCATAGGGATCGAGAATTCCTCCCGGCGCTGACGCGACGACGATCCTGATGACGGATGAACTGTCCTGCGCCTTCGCCTCCAGAGGCATGAAAGCAGCAAGCGACAAGGCACTGATGGTTACAACGAAACGTGCGCAAGCGGCGCCCATGATAATCCTCCCATTTTCACGTCACCCGCGCTTACTGCGCGTTTGTTGTGGTTTTTGAACGCGCCTCGGTCGTCAGAGACTTGCCCGACAGAGACCCGTTCGTCCGGGACTTGGGTCCCGGACCGCGCATGTAGTGCCGTTCCGGATGATACCTCGACCGACGATGGCGCGACATTCCACGGCGCAATACGCGCATCGCCAGCTTCAGACTTTGCAGGAGATGATTCAAGACCACGGGGACGTCATCCGGATAGAAGTCACTGATCCGGATGGAAATCGTAACGGGGCGGGCAAGTAAAATGAGCAATTTTTAGGGTGACATAGCCAAATGGCTATGACCCGTGGGTGTCTTCTGACTTGGAAAGACTTCAGGCTTGGAAAGTCTTCAGGCTTGCAGCGTCTTCTTCAGGCTTGCAGCGTCTTGCCGTCGCGCGGTGCGCTTTCGACGACCTGATGATCGGGACAGGCCGGCGCCTGCCAGACCGGACCGAGATCGACGGCCTCCGCCTCGATGCACTCGACCTCGAGCCGCAAGGCACCGCCGCCGGAGAAGGCGAGCGTAACGACGCCGCCGGGCGCATCCGTCTGGCTGAATTCGATGGCGAGCAGGTTGAGCAGTTGATCCTTCGCAGAACAATCAAGACCGCGGCACTTGCAGGACAGGACGCGGTCGAAGCGCAAGGCGGCGCGGCGGCGCTGCCAGGCCGGCGTCTCGGCCACCGCCGCTTCCCAATCGAAGCGGTTCAGCGCGATCACGAGCCGGTTTTCATTCGGCCGCCACAGCACCTCACCCACCCTGACCACGGCATCCTGAAGATGCGCAGACACGATTTCCAAGTCCTCGCTGTCAAGCGCGATGAGTTTCAACATATCCATGACGCGGCCTTCTGGGTCGGTCTTTTGTCTGAAATTGCCCTGCAAGCTAGTTAGGCAAGCATTTCCTGTGCCGCAAGGGGGCAAATACCGGCAAATCCAGCGAGGGAACGGCCACAGTGACGAACCGTTAACGGACCCATGTGGACGTGGTCTTTGACGACATGGATTGGCTTCCTCGCCGCTGCGCTGACAACCGCGGCCAACATCCCGCAGGTGATGAAAGCCTGGCGTTCGCGCGAAACCCGCGACCTGTCACTGGGGATGACATTGATTCTCACCGGCGGTCTCACCCTGTGGGTGATCTACGGCATCCTGCAGTCCGATAGCGTGATCATAATAGCGAACGCGGCCGGTCTGATGTTGGCCTTGAGCCTGATGGTTCTCAAGCTTCGCTATGGATAGCGTTTCGCGCGATGAAAAGCGCGTCAGGCAAAAGGCTGGCGTGCCGGCTTCGACCCCGTCAAAGCCGGCGCTGCTTTAACCGCTGATCCGTTCGACAAGGCCGCCGCAAGCCCCGAGCTTTTCCTCAAGCCGCTCGAAGCCGCGATCGAGATGATAGACGCGGTTGACCACCGTCTCGCCTTCGGCCGCGAGCGCCGCGATCACCAGCGACACCGAGGCGCGCAGATCGGTCGCCATCACCGGCGCGCCGCGCAAACGATCGACCCCTTCGATCACCGCCGACTGGCCATCGAGCGAGATCTTGGCGCCGAGCCGCGCCAGCTCCTGCACGTGCATGAAGCGGTTTTCAAAGATCGTTTCGGTGATGCGCGAGGTGCCCTTGGCCATGGTCATCAGCGCCATCAATTGCGCCTGCATGTCGGTCGGGAAACCGGGGAAGGGTTCGGTCGTGACTTCGACCGGCTGCAGACCCGTGCCATTGCGCGCGACCCGCACGCCTTCATTGGTCACCGTGACTTTCGCGCCGACCTGCTCCAGCACATCGAGCGTCGATTGCAGCAATTCCGGCCGCGCGCCCTGCAGCAGCACATCGCCGCCGGTCATCGCCACCGCCATCGCATAGGTGCCGGTCTCGATGCGATCGGGCACGACGTTATGCCGTGCCGGGCCAAGCCGCGAAACGCCCTCGATCTCGATCCGCGCGGTGCCGGCGCCGGAGATCTTCGCGCCCATCTTGATCAGGCAATCGGCCAGGTCCTTGACCTCGGGCTCCTGCGCCGCGTTGTCGATCACGGTCGTGCCCTGGGCAAGCGCCGCGGCCATGATCGCCACATGCGTGCCGCCGACCGTCACCTTGGGGAAATTGATTTCGCCGCCGCGTAGCCCTTTCGGCGCCCGCGCCACCGCATAGCCACTGTCGATATCGATGGTCGCGCCGAGTTGCTCCATCGCCATGATGAGCAGATCGACCGGCCGCGTGCCGATCGCGCAACCGCCGGGCAGCGACACCTTCGCCTCGCCCATGCGCGCGAGCAGCGGCGCGATCACCCAGAAGCTCGCCCGCATTTTCGAGACGAGTTCATAGGGCGCGGTCGTATCGACGATGTTGGCGGCGGAGATCTTCACCGTCTGGCCGGCATGCTCGCCGTCGCCGGCGCGCTTGCCCGACAGCATCACATCGACGCCGTGATTGTTGAGAATGCGCTGAAGCTGCACCACGTCGGCGAGATGCGGCACGTTTTCGAGGATCAGCATGTCTTCGGTGAGAAGACTGGCGATCATCAACGGCAGCGTCGCGTTCTTGGCACCGGAAATCGGGATGACGCCTTCCAGCGGCCGTCCGCCGGTAATCCGAATACGATCCATTGCGCCCCTCCAAATAAAGCCGGACGTGCCGCAAGACCCCCCGCGGCAACCAGCCAGTCAGCCTACACCCTGCCCCATGAGGGCGGAATATGGTCGAAATCAGCCCGCGCGGTCAGTGTTACCACTCAATCCGGGAGCAGCAGGACCATCCGCTGTCCTTTCGACCGACTCGGAAGCCCGCTCGCGCGCCTGCGCCTTGCGACGCTTGAGATTGTCGCGCAACGCCCTGGCGAGGCGTTCTTTCTCCGTCTCTTTCGGCGGGGTTCTCGCGGGTCCGGACATGCGGAGACAAAGCCGCAAAAACGGGCTTCGGGCAAGAGCTTCTGACAAGAGCTTCCGACAAGAGCCTCCAAGGAGAGGCGGTGGCGCCCGGAAACCAGTCGGCGACCTCCCGTCCTGACTTTGCCGCAGGATTCCCCGCAAGACAGGACCATCCACCACAAGATCGACACGGCGGGCGCACGGTTGCGGACCTAGTTTGCGGTCATCCCCAACAGGAGAGACCCATGCGCACTGCAATCGGATTTGCCATCGCCACCGCCCTGGTCGTATCCAGCGCCACCGGCGCATTGGCAGCCACCCGGAACCATTCCGGTCACAGGTACGAGGCCCCGCGCCCGGGCGCCGTCCGCGTCCTTCCCTACGACGCGCGCGGCGCTTTTGGCGCCGTCACGGCCCCGAGCTACGGCCAGGATTGCAGTCAGCGCCCGTTTGCCCGCGATTGCGACAAGCGTGGCCCCTGGTAAGGCGCGATTTCATCTCGGAATGCGCTTGCCCGGCCACCCGGCGGCGGCTATTAACCCGCCGGGCGCGCCGATACCGACTCAACCGTCGCCGTCGGCCGCACGATCCGAACGCCCCGGAACCCCGGACAATCGGACACGCTGCCGTAGCTCAGTGGTAGAGCACTTCATTGGTAATGAAGAGGTCGACAGTTCAATCCTGTCCGGCAGCACCAGCGATCCTCGTGACTTCCAAAAAATCCACTGACTTTCGGCGCGCGGTCGTTTCACATTCCACTACGGATTTCGCGGCTCGCTCGGGGACACAGGCGCGGGAGCGGCCTGTAGCGGAGTTGCCAGGGGCGGGGGCGTCGTAGGCGGAGGAGAAGCTGCCGCATCGGACTGCCTACTCGACTTCGCTTCGAAGTGGAGCAGTTTTCTCTGCAGAGCTTCCACTTCGGTCCGAACCACGTCGATATCCTTCTTCGTGAGTTCGTTTGGCATATACGCCCGACCAAAAT
>JAEYVN010000489.1 GCA_023431725.1 Pseudomonadota bacterium | reverse complement strand
TTCCAGCCGATAGATCGGGTATCCGGTCGGATGCGCCTGCGGAATGATATTGCCGGCGAGACTCTTGCCCCAGTTGTCGTCATGGCATTGCGCGCAGGACAGATTGAGCTGGCCAAGGCGCTGATGGAAGGTTGCACGGCCTCTTTCGATGAATGGCTGAAGCCGTGGGTCCTCGAATTGCGAGATCGGCTCGCCGCGCGACTGCATGGCGATATAGGTCGAGAGCGCCAGCATCTCCTTGCTTTCGTAGGCGAAAGGGGATGCCTTCTGATTTTGTTCGCGCGAGATGTTGATGCGCTGTTCGAGATCGACCGGCCGGCCTGAGGCATTGTCGAAGGCGGGATAACGGGCGGCGACGCCCTTCATGCTGGTGGCAGCGTCGCCATGGCAATCGGCACAGGATTTGCCGGACGCGCCGGCCTTTGCATTCCACAGTGCTTCGCCATCCAGCACGAACAGCATGGCCGGATTGGCGGTGTCGTCATCCTGCATCGCCTTGTTGTCGCGGCTCATGTCCTCATAGGACGAGCGGCGCTGGTCGAGCGGAATGTCCGCCGCCAGCACGGCCGCTATGGCCGCTGAGATGGCGAGCAGGCCCGCGACACCTGCTGCAACAAGCCGTCTGTTCATTCCACCGTAATCTTGGCCGAGGCTTCCTGCGAGAAGCCGTTGTCGCCGGTCCATTTCAGGTTGATGGTGCCGCTCTCCGTCGCCACCGTATGGAAGGTGATGAACGGATTGGCCGAGATCGCAGGATACAGCGTCGCATCGAAGATCGTCTCGCCATTATAGGTGCAGACGAACGACGTGATGATGTCGCGCGGGATCGGCTTGCCCATGTTGTCATGGCGGAAGCCATTCTCCATGGCATGCGAGATCAGCGTGCGGATCTGGATGACATCGCCGCGCTTGGCTTTCGGCGGAACATTGACGAGTGTGCGTGCAGCCATCAGACCGGATCCTCCAGGCAGGCGCTGAGCGTCAAAATCACATCGACCTTGTCGGACCAGAAGGATCCATCCGACATTTCGCAGATTGCGACGACCTGCTGTGTGTCGGCGAGCCGGATCCGCGTCTGGAATTCGGCCTTGCCGGACCGCGGGCCGAGCTTGACGCTGATCACATTCGGCTGCGGGTTCTTCTCGGTGAAGATGTGGATCGCCTTCACGTAATCTGTCGGCGTCATCGGGCTTTCGACCTTGACGGTGGTCGCGACCGAATTGCCGTTCTCGACGAGCGGCGGCAGGTCGAGCTTGATCCTGCCGTCCTTGACCGGGGCTTCGCCCACGATCGCACGGATCGCCTCCGCCATGGCCTGTGGCGTTGCCCCGGCAGGCCGCACGATCATCAGGGCGGCGGCTCCTGCCAGGAAGAGACGGCGCGAGGGTTTCGCGCCGGAAATTTTATCCAGCATCTCGCTATTCCTTCAGTGTGGTGAGAAAGGCGATGACGTCTTCGATTTCCTGTGCAGTCAACACCGGCTTGCCGCGAAGGTTCGGCGCCACGCGGGTCAAGCCATCGGTCCTGTAAAAGGACGGCATGATCGTGTCAGGATTCAGATGCGATGCATCGACCATCCGCAGGCGCAGTTCTCCTTCGCTCCAGCGCGATCCGGCACCGGTCAGATCCGGTGACAGGTTTCCCTGAAAACGCTGATCGGGAAACGGCCCCGAATGACAGAGAAGGCAGGTCGACTCGCGCTTGACCACGATGGCGCGACCGCGCGCGGGATCGCCCGGCGTGCCAGTCAGAGATTTCGGGATTGCGTCGCCGGCGATTTCGTATGTCAGCAGCGCGCTTTGTGCCGCGCAGGGCGCGTATCCGGTGACACAGACGATGAGGGCGAAGGCTGTGCGCTTCATCCGAACACCGATTGTGTGATGGCGCGATACCATTCGCCGGCTTGCCTCGCCTCGGTGCTGCGCATCTCGCGCGAGGCATCCTGCGGGCTGAGAATAGTTCCTGCGTCCGCCTCGGTGTATTGACCGTCGACCGGACGATAAGTGCCCTTCTGCGAGATCGCGTAGTCGGGCGCGATCAGGCTGTAGCAGGACGATGTCAGCGTGGGTGTCGCTGGCTTGCTGCCGGCGAGAGCGGCGACAATTGCGGCAGCGCAGATCTGTGCCTGCGAGACTGCTGCAGAGGCCGAGCGCGGCATCGCGCCAGCGATCGCGGCATCGCCGATGACGTGAATGCCGGCTTGCAATCTGGATTCGAATGTCAGCGGATCGACCGGGCACCAGCCAGTGCGATCGGCAACGCCGGCAAGTTCAGCGGCATGGCCGGCAATCTGCGGCGGAATGATGCTGGCGACCGCGGCTTGATACTTGTCGAAATCGGTCGAAAGCGTTTTCGTCGCCGCATCGACGCTGATCAGCGCGCCGCCCTGCGACAGGCCGATCCACTCGATCAGTCCGGGATAGAGATTCTGCCACGCCGCTTCGAACAGCTTCTGCATGGTGAAGCTGTCCTTGGAATCGAGGATGATCACCTTGGAGCGCGGCTTCTTGGTCTTCAGATAATGCGCGATCAGGCTGGCGCGTTCGTAAGGTGCGGGCGGGCAGCGCGCCGGATTGACCGGCGAGGAAATGACGACAGTGCCGCCGTCCTCCATGGCCTCCAGTTGCTTGCGAAGCGCGACGATCTCTTCGCCGCTGTTATAGGCGGTCGGCATCGCCGCCATGGCGGCCTTGTCGTATCCCTCGATCGCATCGGTCTTGAAGGCGATGCCGGGGGAGACGACGAGCCGCTCGTAATTCAGCGTCGCGCCATTGGCGAGAGCGACGGTTTTCTTCGCCGGATCGACGGCGGTTGCCGTCGAAATGATGACATCGACGCCATCGGCCTTGATGCGGTCATAGCCGAATTGCTGCGCGCTGATATCGATCAGGCCGGCAATCACGGCATTGCTTTCCGGCG
>JAEYVN010000504.1 GCA_023431725.1 Pseudomonadota bacterium | reverse complement strand
CGAGCTTCTTTGCGACCGTCTCGGCATCGAGCCCGATATCGGCTGCGGCCTTCACCAGAACCGCCTTGTCGGAGAGGTCGGCACCTTCGGAGAAATATAGCTCCATCAGCCGCTGCTTCATTTCGGCGGCCTTGCCTTCGAGCGCAGCCCAGTAGATCAGCCGATGGCTGTCGGTCGTGTTGGGCTGCCGGCTCAGCTTGTCGATCGCATAGACGAGACCGTCTTCGGCAGCGGCGGCAGAGACGCGCTGGGCGATCTCCTTGTAGCGCTCGGGCGAGCCGAATTTCGCGGTCAGATAATGCTCGCGCGAAATGCCTTCGGCCGGGATCCAGTCGTTCAGGAAGAAGGGATGGTAATGCACCTCGACCGGAATGTCGGGATTGAGGGCGATGGCCTTTTCCAGCCGGCGCTTGCCGATGAAGCACCATGGGCAGACGACATCGGAGACGACGTCGATACGAACGGGTGTGTCGGTGCTGGCCATGCGGGCGTCTCCTGATGCCCGTCAGATGTAGGCCTGCAGCTATTCCGCCGCAACTGCCGGGATGGTGACGCGGGAGAGGAGGCTGGCGACCGTATCGGCGGACTTGCGGCGTGCAAGGATGACGCGCGGCGTGGCCGGTACGCGCGGATTGTCGGGCAGGGTCATCGTGTGCTTGAGCACATTGCTCAGCCGGCGGGTCACCGCCTGGGCGCGCCGCATATCGGTCTCGGCAAAGGCGACAAGTATGGTGCCGTCATCGTCGCAGCAGGCAAAATCGGCCCCGCGCATCAGCTTGCCGATGATGCGGGCCGCGTCCTTGATCGCGCGGTTGTCGAAGCGTGCATCGAAGGTGAAGCGGGCGATCGACAGGCCGGTCGAGCGCAGATCCGCTTCGCGCATCACACGGTCGAGTTCGGCGATGAAGGCGGCATGGTAGAGAAGGCCGCTGGTGGGATCGACGACGCCATCCTGATCGAAATTGTCCAGCGTGCGGCGCAAGCGGCGCTCGAAGGCATGCAGGCGCACGAGCGGAAGAATCTTGATGATGAGGCTGTCCGGGTCGTCGGCGAAAACCAGATGCGGCAACTCCCGCTCGTCGATCGACAATTGATGACCGATGACGCCGATCGGCATATCGCGGAAGCGTGAATCCTCGGCGACGACGGTCAGGACCGCCTCGACGTTTTGCGGATGAAAGCCATCGCCGATCACAAGGCCATCGGCGTCGTGCGTCTTGAGATAGCGCGCCGCCGCCTCGATGGTGAGCGCACCGATCACACCGGTATGCTCGCCGAGTCCGACGGAAAGCTCCGGATAGGTGCGGCCGCGTCCGGCGAGAATGACCGTGGCCTCGTCGACGGGATCGCTGCTGGAAAGATGCGGCACGCTGCGGCCGGCCGCACGAGCTGCTTCCGTCCGGCGCAGCACGCTCGCGTGTAACGTGCGGACACGCAAAACAGACGCGACGCGTGCCGTGACGGCCGCCGGGCTGGCCTCGCGGCCGATCATCAAGGCTTCACGATATGAAAGTGTGTCCTCGGGGCCGGCGCAGGCGACCACGGGTACGAACGGCATCTTGAGGGTGATATCGCGGGCCAAGCACGCGGCGAGCGCAGGATCGGTCGCGGCTCGGCTGTCGGCGAGAATGATCGCGGTCGGGTCTGCGGCTGCGATGGCAGCCGCTGCGTCCTCCGGAGAGGTCTCAATGACGGGGAAGGCACCAGCTCCGGAAATGGCTTCAAGCAGCTTGGAGGACCTTTTTTCCGCCACGACAACGATCGGTCCCTGCAACGACATCGACGCTCTTCCCGTATTGCTCTTACGCGCAATGGATAGCGCCGTGCGATTTAACGACGGGTCAACATGACCTCAGAAAAAGGCTTAACGTCATGACGGTAAATGTTGATGAAATGCGTTTTTAATCAATGGGTTCAGCCCGGTCTCTTCAAGCTTTGCGCGCAGAGCTTCGGAATTTAAAGCATGCCCGGCGAGGCGATATCCGCAGACCGCGTGCGGAAAAGCCGCCAGTACGCCGTTGCTTTCGATCGCATGGATGCGGGACTGCAGGTCATGCATGGCAAAGCGATAGCCACCGACATTGATCAAATCCGCCGGCGGGGCTGTCACAACGAGCATGCGGTCATCCGTCAGACGACAGGCGAAACCCGTGTCGATGATGTCGGCGTCGACCTCGAACGGATCCACCGGCTCGAAATCGTAGAAGCGAAGCGGTGATGCCGCGAGCGCACCGGCCAGCGCGAGTGTGCCCGCTGTTGTCTGTGTGACACGGCCCAGCGTCACCAGCTCTCCGTTATTGGTGATGACGACATTGCCAAGCGGCCAGGGGGCTGCACGGCCGCTTGCGGGACGTGTTTCAGCCAGCAAGCCGGCCTCGCCAAAGGCGACGACATCGACGAGATGCGGAGCGCCGTCCGGCCAGTGCGATGACCCGGCCACGCGTTCGGGTGAACGCCAGAGCGCGATCACCGTCCGCAGTGATGGATGCGCGTCGAATAGGTCGCTTTGCGTCAGCGCAGACAAAAGCGCTTCAGGCACGACCAGGACATGACCGCCATGGGCCGTCATCTGGTCCGCGAGCAACTCCGGATCGAAGGGATGATGCAGTGCCAGCGTTCCGCCGGACAGAAGCCACGACAGAAGCGTGGCCGTCAGGCCCCCAAAGGATGCGGCCGGAATGGTCG
>JAEYVN010000428.1 GCA_023431725.1 Pseudomonadota bacterium | reverse complement strand
GAGCCGGCGCGCACCAGCATGCCGATGCGGCTGCGGCTGACGAGAATGTAAAGCAGCAGCGCAACGCCGAGGCCGGAGAGGATGATGACAAGCCGCCACACCGGATACAGCAGACCCGGCATCAACTGCACCGCGCCGGACAAGGCGCCCGGCACCGGCAATGACAGCGGCGCCGCGCCCCACAAATATTTCACGGCCTGATTCAGGAACATGATGATGCCGAAGGTGGCAATCACATGGTCGAGATGGTCGCGGCCATAGAGATGGCGGAAGACGACGAACTCCAGGAACAGGCCGAACGCAAGCGCGCCCACCAGCGCCAGCACGAGCGCGAGCAGGAAGCTGCCGGTCATCGCGTAGAACATCACCGCGAGATAGGCGCCCAGCATGTACTGGACGCCATGCGCGAGGTTGATGAAATCCATGACGCCGAACACCAGCGTCAATCCTGCTGCGATCAGAAACAGCAGGACGCCGAGCTGAAGTCCGTTCAGGGTCTGTACGAGGAAAAGCGTCGTCGTCATTGTCGCTCTGCGCCGCCCCCGGATGATCCGGGATGCGGCGCCTGTGATTTTACAGACCGGACTGCGATTATTTCATCTTGCAGTCTTTGACATACGGATCGCCGTAATTGGCGAACACCTTCTCGACGATCTCGGTCTGGAATTTGCCGTCCGGACGCTTCGCCACCTTGGTGAGGTAGAAGTCCTGGACCGGATAGTTGTTGGTGTTGAACTTGAAGTTGCCGCGCAGCGACTGGAAGTTCGCCTTCTTCATCGCCGCTTGCAACGCCGCCTTGTCGGAGGTGTTGCCCTTGGTCTCCTTGAGCGCGGCATCGATCGCCAGCGCTGCGTCATAAGCCTGGAAGGCATAGGTCGCAGGCACGGCACCGAATTCCTTCTCGTACGCGCTCACGAACTTCTTGTTCTGCGGGTTGTCCATGTTCGGCGCCCAGTTCGAGCCGGCATAGAAGCCAAGCGCAGCGTCCTGCTGTGCGGGCAGGGTCGATTCGTCCACCGTGAAGGTGGAGAGGAAGGTCATCTTGTCGGCAAGGCCGGCCTGACGGAATTGCTTGACGAAATTGACGCCCATGCCGCCGGGCAGGAACACGAACAGGGCCTGTGGCTTGGCGGCTGCGATCCGTGCCAGTTCAGCCGAATAGTCGAGCTGGTTCAGCGGCACGTAAACTTCATCAACCACTTCGCCCTTGAAGTAGCGCTTGAAGCCGGCGAGCGAGTCCTTACCGGCCTGATAGTTCGGCGCCATGATGTAGGCGGTCTTGATGCCCTTGTCCTGCGCGTATTTGCCCGCGACCTCGTGCATCTGATCGTTCTGATAGGAGGTCACGAACAGATTCGGGTTGCATTCCTTGCCGGCGAAATTGGACGTGCCGGCATTCGGCGAAATCAAGATCGCGCCGCCATCCGTCACCGGCTTCATGATCGCCTGCAACATGTTGGAGAAGATCGGGCCGACAACGAAATCGACCTTGTCACGATCGATGAAGGCGCGCGCCTTGGTGACCGCCACGTCCGGCTTCAGTTCGTCGTCCTGAACGATGATTTCGACATCGCGACCACCCAGCTTGCCGCCGAGATCCTTCACTGCAAGCTGAAAGCCATTGCGCATCTGCTGGCCGAGCACTGCGGGCGGTCCCGACAATGTGGCGATGACGCCGACCTTCAGCTTCTCCTGCGCGCTCACGGGCACGGCGTTGATGGTTAATGCAGCACCGGCAGCCAGCGCAGCAAGCATTCTGGTTCTGGTCATCGATAACCCTCCGAAACGGCAACATTCAACAGACCAAGCCCACGCCCCTCTGCGCGGGTCCGGCGGAGCGATACTTTAGGTTTGAAATATCGACTAATAAAGCCCGTTTTGCGGGCCGCTATTGCCTACATTTACGCTGTCAGCAAAAATGGCGCAGCGTGGCATCAGATAAAGAGATTTTCCTTATCGCCTTTCTGGTTTAATGCAGCGCAACAATCAAAGTGCGAAGGGAGTTCGCGTCATTATGCAAGCGTTGACCGCCGGAGTTACGAAGGCCTCGACAGGGATCGACGGCATTTCCTGGAATATCCTTGGCCAGACCTACGTGCCGAAATCACTGTCCGAGCAGTCGTTCTCCTGGCACGCCACCTTCCCGCCCGGCACCTTCGTGCCGCCGCACATTCATCCGACGCAGGACGAATTCATTTACATGCTCGAAGGCCGGCTCGATTTCGTGCTCGATGGCCGCGATTATGTCGCAACAGCCGGCGACCTCGTGCGCCTGCCGATGCAGATCCCGCATGGCATCTTCAACAAATCCGACCAGACCGTGAAATGCATGTTCTGGGTCACACCGACCCGCAAGCTCTACGATCTGTTCTGGGGAATTCACTCCATGAAAGAACAGGCCCCGGACGAAGTGGTGGCGCTTGCGGCCCGCAACGAAATCATCTTCCTGCCGCCGCCTCCGGGCGCGTGAGACGCAAGCTCTGAAAAGAAAAAACGCGGCCGCAACGGCCGCGGTTTTTTGTTTCGAGATTGAAGTGCCGCGCTTTGAGCGCTGCGGCTTTACGCCGCCTTCGCCGCCACCGGCTTGTTCACCTGCTCGCGCGCAAAGCCGGCCACACCGGCATAACCGCGCACGATCGCCTTGCGCTGTTCGTAGGTCAGCACATCATCGATATTGGTGAAGCCATCCGGCGCACGCTCTTCCACCGCATCGATAACGCCTTCGGGCCCACCCTTGCGGTTCATCATCACAATCTGCGTGGTCGGCGGCAGACGCTCCTGCTCGTAGGCATAGAGCGCCTGAGCGGGGTGATCGGCATCGCGCAGTCGATCGGCGAGACAGCGCGCATCGAGGATCGCCTGCGAGGCGCCGTTCGAACCGACCGGATACATCGGATGCGCCGCATCGCCGAGCAGCGTGACGCGGCCATGCGACCAGCGCGGTAACGGATCGCGATCGCACAACGGATATTCCCAGAATTCCGGCGTCGCCTCGATCAAGGCCTGCGCATCGCAGTAGGGAATTTTGAAACGCCGCACATGCGGCATGAGGTCCTCGAAGCGACCAAGGCGCGACCAGTCTTCCTTTTTCGGCGTGCCGCCACCCTGCCCGACCTTCACCATCACCGCCCAGTTCATCAGGCAGCGGTTGTCGCGCGAGCCTTCCGCGATCGGATAGAGGACAAGCTTGCCGGCCATGCCGCCGGCAATGACCATCGACCGCCCGGTCAGGAATTTCGGCCAGTCGAGCGCACCGCGCCACAACACCGTGCCGGTGAAGCGCGGCGCTTCTTCATTCGGGAACAGCTGCGACCGCACGAACGAATGAATGCCATCCGCACCAATGAGCACGTCGCCCCGCGCTGTCCTGCGGTGCGAGCCGTCGCGATCGAAGAAATAAGCGGTAACGCCACCCTCGTCCTGGGTGAACGAGCCCAGCCGGTGGCCGGTATGGATACGCGATTCACCGAGACGGGCGCGTACAGCGGCATAAATCAGCCCCTGCAGGCGGCCCCGATGGATAGAGAATTGGGGATAATCGAAGCCGGCGTCCGTGCCGCGCGGCTCGCGCCAGACTTCCTGACCGAAGCGATTGCAATAGATCAGCTCGAAGGTGCGGATGGCCACGGCATCGAGACGATCAAGCAGGCCGATCTGGGCCAGCTCCTTGATTGCATGAGGCAAAGTGTTGATGCCGACGCCAAGCTCCTTCACCTGATCGGCCTGCTCGAAGACTTCGCAGTCGATGCCCCGGGCCTGCAACATCAGGGCTGCCGTCAGCCCGCCAACGCCGCCACCAACGATAATCGCCTTCATTCTACGCCTACGCCTTACTGCATCACGTCGGCGCATCATGCCTGCGAACGCGACAAAAGCGCAATAAATTCAACGCGAATTGGTTGACGAGTAATGCGCAGGCCGCGCATTCACGCAAAGGTAAAATATTCTTGATGTCGCCGTTAACCGAGTTGCGGAATCTTGCTACCTAGGGTTAAGGACTTGTTGACGCTAATACCTGCGCCCAATACGCTTCCATTAACCGTTGAATACCGGACGCGGGACTGCGGAATTTTCATATTGAATTAATTTGTTGGCTTTGGGGACTAAGCCCTTAAGGGGGGCTTTTCGATGCTGGACGCAGTTCTGGCCTTGAACGAAACGGACACGAAGGTGTTCGATTTCGCCTCTCCGGCTGCGTCGCCGCATGGCACGCCGTCGGACCATATCGTCGTTCCGGACGCCCATCTTCTCTTCAACGGCGAATTCCAGCGCGTCGGCACCAACGATCTGAAGATTGTCGGGGAAGATGGCGCATCGTTCTTCATCCGCGATTATTTTGCCACCGACAAGCTGGCGCATCTGCTCTCGCCAGAAGGCGCGACGCTGAGCGCTCATATTGTCGCGGCGCTTGCCGGTCCGCTCGCACCCGGACAATCGGCGCAGGCCGGCGCGCAGCAAAGCGCACAGCCGGTGATCGGCCGCGTCGATGCGCTGTCGGGCAGTTGCACCGTCATCCGCAACGGCGTCTCGGTCTCGCTGAACATCGGTGACACCGTGCGCAAAGGCGACGTCGTGCAGACCGCCGGCGGCTCGGCGGTTGCCATCGTCTTCACCGACGGCTCGACTTTCAGCCTCAACGCCAATGCGCGCATGGTGCTGGACGACTTCGTCTATAATGCCGGCGGCGCCGGCAATTCGGCGCTGATCAGCCTCGTGCAAGGCACCTTCAGTTTCGTTGCCGGACAGGTGGCGAAAACCGGCGACATGCGTGTCGACACACCGGTCGCGACCATGGGTATCCGCGGCACCGCCGTGCTGGTGGAGATTTCCGCCAATGACGGACAGACGCGCTTCTCGGTGATGACCGAGCCGGACGGCACGACAGGCTCGTTCAATCTTTATGACAAGACCACCGGCACACTGATCGGCACCGTCAGCAGTTCGCAGATCGGATGGCTGGTGACACCGGCAGGGCCGCTGCAGGTGGTGGCGCAGCAGCTGCAGAAGACGCCGGCCCAGCTGCAGCAGGAACTCGGCATCGTCCAGCAGCTGTTCACGATCTTCAATCAGAACCAGCAGAATCCGTTCACGCCCGATCCGAACGATCCGGGCCGACGCGGTGAAAATCCGAACGATCCCAATCCGCAGACGGCACAAGGCGGCGGCGGCTCGGGCGGCTTGCTCCAAAACGACGATCCATCGGAAGGCTCGCCTCCGGGCATCGTCAATCATCTGCCGCAGCCCGGCACCTATCAATACAACCTGCCGCCGCTTCCGGACGGCACGCCGCCTGTCCCGTCCGACCAACCAACTTCCGATGTCGTCACGGTCGTCATAACGCCGAATGCGCCGCCCGTTGCGATCAACGATCCCGCCGGCTCGCCGGGCGGGGGCGATGTCATCGAGAACGATACCGATCCGGACGGCAGCGTCATCGTTGTCACGGCGGTTCAGCATATCGTGGTGGACCCGGAAACCGGCCAGGAAACTCCGGGCACCGTGGTGCAGGTCACCGCGGCGGGTACGACGATCGAGGGCGAATACGGCACGCTCACCATCAATCCCGACGGCACTTATACGTTCTCACCGAACGAGGCATTCGATAGCCTCCCCGTAGGTATGACGGCCGCCGACCTGTTTCGTTACACGATCAGCGATCCGTTCGGCGCCACCGCGACGGCGACTCTCACGATCAACCTGACCGGCGTGAATGACGCGCCGGATGCCATAGATGATATTGCGCAAGGCGGTTCGGATGGCGTTCCGATTGGGAACGTCATCACCAACGACATCGATCCCGATCTCGGTGCCAGCCTTTCTGTGGTCAGCGCGCGCCATATTCACGGCGACCCCCAACCTCCCACCGATATCAACGGCGAAGACGAAGGCGGCACGCCAATCGCCGGCACCTACGGCACGTTGTATATGTATGCGGATGGCACCTATCGTTATGTGCCGAATGCAGCGGCTGGAAACCTGCCGAATGGGCAGCAGGTTAGTGACGTGTTTGCGTATACCATACGCGACGAGCATGGCGCTGGAGCATCGGCCACGCTCACGATCAATCTGACCGGCGGGAACGATGCACCTTCCGCAAAGGCGGATTCCAATGATGTCGCGGCGGCCGGGCTTGTCGACGGCGAATGGACAATTGGCGACCCTCTCGCGACCGGCAACGTCCTGGGCAATGACACCGATCCCGATGCGGGCGACAGCCTGAAGGTGATCGGAGTCCGCGCCGGCGACCACTCCGAAGGCAACGTGACCGGCAAGGTCAACACCATCATCCAGGGCACATACGGTTATCTCGTGCTCCTGCAGAACGGCACTTATGTCTATACGCTCAACAATCTTGATCCTGACACGATCCGGCTGGGCGAAGACGAGATCGGGAAAGAGATCTTCACCTACACGATCGAAGACGAACACGGCGCGCGCTCGACCACAACCCTGACCATCGATGTTGCCGGCGCCAATTCTGCGCCGGTGATCACCGGCGGCGTCAGTACGGGCACTGTCACCGAGGATGATTATTGGGACCAATCCAATGTCGTTATGACATCGGGCACGCTGACCAGGAGCGATATCGACAACGACGATACCAGCAGCAACGACACCTGGTCGATCCGCCCCCGGAACGGGCAGGAACAGGGCAGCGACCCGACGAAGGTCTATGGCGCCTATGGCTATCTGAAGATCGACCAGAACGGCAAATGGACCTATGTGCTCGACAACGAAAAAGCGCAGCAACTCGGCGCGGATGACCGATACGTCGAGCACTTCACCGTTGTGGTTACCGATTCGCATGGCGCTTCCGATACGCAGACGGTCCGTGTCACGGTGCAAGGCGCCGACGACAATCACGGCCCTGTCGCCAACAGCGATGAGTTCGAAAATGTCCCGCTCGGCTGGTCGCTCGGCCCCGACAATCATCTCTATAAATATGTCGCCGACGCTCTGGTGAGCTGGCAGGACGCGCGGGTCGCGGCGATTGCTTCCGGCGGCTATCTTGCGACCATCGCGAGCCAGGCTGAAAACAATCACATCTTCTCGCTGGTGGGTAACAAGATCGCCTGGCTCGGCGGAACGGACTCGGCCCAGGAAGGCCAATGGCAATGGCTGCCAGAGAGCGGCAACACGGCCTTCGGTTTCAGCAGATGGGCGAGCGGCGAGCCGAACAACCTGTTCAACGAAGATTATCTGGCCACCTGGGGCAACGGTACATGGAACGATCTGGCCGATAATTTCCTGGCGCGCCTCGCCGCCGGCATCGATGGTTATGTCATCGAGCGCAATGGCGTTGCCGGCGCCAATTATCTCCAGATTACCGAGGACGCTCCCGTATTCATCCCCTCCGCTACATTGCTGGCGAACGATACCGACAGCGACGCCGGCGACGTTCTGACCGTCAGCACAGTGTCGGGATGGAGCGCATCCGGCGCGAAGGTCACGTTCTCAGGCGGCATCATCACGTACAATGCAACCTATTCTCAGCAAATGCAGTCGCTGGCCGCCGGTCAGACCGCAACGGACACATTCTCCTACACGATCTCAGATGGCCATGGCGGCACATCGACGGCAACCGTCACGCTGACGGTGAACGGCGTCAACGACGCACCGACCAAACTCAACTTCGCGGCCAGCACGGCTATCGGCGCGGCCGAAGACAATTCCGGCCTCGATAATTATCGTGTTCTCGGCAATGTCAGCGCATTCGATCCCGACGCCGGCGACAGCCTTCATTATTCGCTCGGAGCAGGCTCCTCGAACCGTTTCACGCTTTCGAACGACGGTGTCTTGTCCACCGGACGCTATGACGTGGACAGCGGTACCTACAATCTCAAACTCGTTGCGTCGGATCAGGGTGGCGCGTCCACGACAAAGGACCTGACGGTCTGGATCGACGATAACAGCAGCAACGGAAACAGCACGAAGTCGTTTGCCAATATGACAAGCGACGTCCTTGCATTTGGACGCGGCGGTCATGACACCATCACCGGCGGCTCAGGGAATGACACGCTGGTCGGCGGCAGCGGCAACGACACACTGAGGGGCGGCGCTGGCCATGACACCCTTATCGGTGGCTTGGGCGTCGACACCTTCGTGTTCGCGCCCAGCAACGGCAAGGATGTGATTAAAGATTTCAACTCCGAGCAGGGCGACAAGATTGACCTTCGCGCATTCGCGAACCTGAATTTTGAAACTCTCACAATTGATATCGTAGGAAGCGACACCATCATTGATCTGGGCGACGGCAACAAGATTACCGTTCAGCAGAACACGAGCCTGACGGATGCGGACTTCCTCTTCCATCAGAGTGGCTTTCAGCTCGTCTAGCGTCGCGCGTTAACCCTACGCGTCGTAGAAATCGCGACAGACCGTGCTTATTGTGGCATCATGCCTCATGCCATGAATCGCGGCTAGAAAGCCGACAAGCGGCATAAAGGTAGAGTGCGAACAGGCCGTGATGGCAAGCGATCCCAAAACAGGCACCGGCGCACCACCCTCCGAACTCACCGCCGCCGTGCAGGCCTGCCGCAATGCGCTGATCGGCGTCGCGGTATTCTCCGTTGTGAGCAACATCCTGATGCTCACCGGCTCCATCTTCATGCTCGAGGTCTATGACCGCGTGCTGCCGAGCAAGTCGGTGCCGACGCTCATCGGACTCTGCGTGATCGCCGCCTTCCTGTTCGCGATGCTCGCTGCTCTCGACTTCATCCGCTCGCGTATCATGGTGCGGATCGGCATGAGCCTCGACGAGAAGCTGAGCGGCCGCGTCTACGAAACGCTGATCCGGCTGCCGCTGAAGGCCGGCAATCGCAGCGACGGCCTGCAGCCCTTGCGCGACCTCGACAACGTGCGCTCGTTTCTCTCCGGTTCCGGCCCGATCGCGTTTTTCGATCTGCCGTGGCTGCCGGTCTATCTCGGCATCTGCTTCGTCTTCTTCCATTTCTGGATCGGCTTTGCCGCACTGATCGGCGCGATCATCCTCGTCACGCTGACGGTGCTGACCGAGCGCTGGACCAAGAAGCCGACACACGATTCGACGCGCCACGCGCTGATGCGCAACGGCCTTGCCGAAATTTCGATCCGCAATGCCGAGGCGATCACCGCCATGGGCATGGTCTCGCGCATCGCCAGCGGCTGGGCCGAAGCCAATCGGCGCTACATGGTGAGCCACAGTCTTGCCAGCGACGTCGCCGGCGGACTCGGGGCGATTTCGAAAGCCCTGCGCATGCTGGTGCAATCGGGCGTGCTGGCGGTCGGTGCGCTGCTTGTCATCAATCAGCAGGCCTCGGCCGGCATCATCATCGCCGGCTCGATTCTCTCGGCACGGGCGTTGGCGCCGGTCGATCTCGCCATCGCCAACTGGAAGGGATTTCAGGCTGCACGGCAAAGCTGGGCCCGGCTCAACCGTCTGCTCTCACTGTTCCCGCAGCAGAAGGACATGATGGCGCTGCAGGCACC
>JAEYVN010000384.1 GCA_023431725.1 Pseudomonadota bacterium | reverse complement strand
GAGGGTGAGACGTTCCGCGACACGGGCACGCATCTTCTGTCTTCGATCGTGCTCGTCGATATCACCCCGCGCGTCGATTATGAGGGCGTCGCCAAGGTGCAGGGCTTCATGCGTGCGCATGCCAGGGACGGCTTTGCCACCGTGGAGGAGGCGGCCGATGCGGTTGCGCAATTTCTGCCGCACCGACCGCGTCCAAAAAGCAATGAAGGCCTGAAGAAGAACCTCCGGCTTTCGCCCGACGGTCGCTGGCGTTGGCATTGGGACCCGCGCTTCATGGACTCGCGCAAGGGCTTCGATCCTGATCGCCAGCGCATGGAGCAGATTCTGCTCGAAGCCGCCGGCAATTTGAAAATTCCGACCCTGCTGGTCCGCGGTGGATCGTCCGAACTCGTGCAGGAGGCGCATGTGCAGGAGTTTCGAGAACTCGTGCCGCATGCGACGTATGTCGATGTTGGCGGCGCACGGCACATGGTCGCGGGCGACCAGAACGATCATTTTGCCAATGCCGTGCTGGACTTCCTTGGTGGGCAAGCGCCTTCGACGGTGCCGAAAGCTGAGGCCGCAGAGGTAGATAACCTTCCATCGTAGAAAAATATTCTACAGCCATGCGGAAACTATAGCCCCCTCGGCTCAAAAAAGCGGGTGGCGGAGATCTATTTCAACCTCTATGTGTTAGCCCACGTAAAGCAACAGTGGCAGCCGAGGCGTACAACATGGCGCAGAATCTGACGAAACCGGCGCGTGCCGTCAGCAAGGTCGATCCGGTCTGGGCGAAGGTTCGCGAGGAGGCCGAAGAAATCGTGCGCGCCGAACCGGCGCTGGCCACGTTCATCTATTCGACGATCCTGCATCACGACCGGCTGGAAGACGCCGTCGTGCATCGTGCGTCAGAGCGGCTGGATCATGCGGATATGTCCGGCGAGGTGATCCGTCAGGCCTATGCCGATGCGTTGCAGGACCAGCCGTCGATTGGCGATGCCTTCCGCGCCGACATCGTTGCCACCATCGATCGCGATCCCGCGACCAACCGCTTCATCGAGCCGGTTCTCTACTTCAAAGGTTTTCACGCCATCGTCACGCACCGGCTGGCGCATTGGCTCTATCGCAAGCAGCGCACGGATTTCGCCTATTACCTGCAGAGCCGCTCGTCCGCGGTGTTCCAGTGCGACATCCATCCGAACGCGAAGATCGGCCGCGGGATTTTCCTGGATCATGCGACGGGTCTCGTCGTCGGCGAAACCGCTGAGATCGATGACAATGTGTCGATGCTGCATGGCGTGACGCTGGGCGGAACCGGCAAGGAAGACGGCGATCGCCATCCGAAGATACGCCATGGTGTGCTGATCGGGGCAGGCGCCAAGATTCTCGGCAATATCGAAGTCGGGCATTGCGCCCGCATCGCCTCCGGCTCGGTGGTCATCAAGCCGGTCCCCAACAATGTGACCGTTGCCGGCGTACCGGCCCGTGTCGTCGGCGCCGCAGGTTGCGCAGAACCGTCGCGGCGTATGGACATGCTGTTTGATATCGGGTCATAACCGCCTGATTCACGGTTCGATGGCCTGCGTCGCGACGCGGGGGTAAAGGGAGCGCGATTGTGGACGTCCAGGAAATCAAGAAGCTCGATTCATATCTGAAGCGGCTGTTCGACAACCCGAAGATCCGGGTTGTGCCGCGTCCCAAGAAGGACGATTCGGCCGAGGTTTATATCGGCGAGGAATTCATCGGCGTGCTGTTCGTCGATGATGAGGACGACGACAAGTCCTACAATTTCCAGATGGCGATCCTCGAAACCGATCTCGAGCCGTAAGTTTCTCGGCATCACGAGACGTTCGGAGAAACAGCGGTTTATCGCTGCGCGCCGCGCAGTCCATTGACCAGTTTCTCGAGTCCGGCGGCAACGGCTGCCGTATCTGACAGCCATTCGCGTGGAAAGCGCGCGGTGATATCGGTCTGGCCAACACGTTTCTCGTAGAGGCACATGCCGATGGCGCCGCGCGCGTCGTCGCGCGTGCATCGGATGATGAGGCGTGGCGCATGACCGTTGTCGTACAGGAGATCCTCGCCCTGATAGGGCGTGTCGTTGCGGAAGGGCCGAGCGGTGAGGCCGCCCGGTTCCGTGCTGATGGAAGAGTCCAGGTAGCGCGGATAGATCGTGTTGAAACGTTCAATGACAGGTAACGTGTTGCCATAGGACGCGACCGTCAGAAAGACGCGATCAATAGCCTTGGCCGATGCGACCGGATCAGCCTTCACGGCAGGATCCGGCGGCAGAAGCGACGGCCACAGGAAAACAAGATCGATGCGGTCCTGGGTACCGGGCTTGCGTTGAACCTTGTTGCGGATCGCTGCCGGCGGGATGTTGAAAATCGTGCCGTTGACGGTGATCGGCAGCGATGGGGCATCGAGCGCCATGTCGGAGGCGGGCCAGCGCGGCCAAAGAATATAAGTCACCCAGATACCAGCGCTCACGACGCCGATCATGAAGACGGCAAGGGGAAGCCACAGGAAGCTGCGCCGCCGCCGCAGCCGGGGCAGCGCGAAAGCAGAGTGATGATGGGTGTGGCTCATCGCCATAGAGAACGTCCCGCTGGCCGGCTCGCGAATCAGCGGGGAGCTTAGGGCGACATGGTTAAGCGATCTTGATGACGGAAGGCTCGCGTCGTTAACTATTGCTTAACGAACCGCTGGCGGCGGGCGCCTGCCTCTGCGACATCAATCTTTCGAAGGCGTTCTGGAAGTGGCTTGGGAGTACCCCGACCGTGTCGGCCGAGGCATTGCATACAATCTACATTCTGTTGCTCGGATTCTCCGTGGCGGGGCTACTCGCGACTGGCTATCAGCTCGTGACCGAGCGTCCTGCGAGCTTCAATATTTTCGGAGATGGGACGAGCGTTGCGGCGGTAGCCCATGTGCCGTTTCTGGTCTTCGCGGCGCCTTTCATCATCATGCGCAACGCGATCTTCATCCGGCGTTCCGGCATGGACAATTTTGTTACCGCCATGGTCGCGACTGTGACCGCCGGCTGCTGGAGTGCCATGTCGGGAAAATTCGTCGTGGCGGCGGTTGCCATGCTCGGGCTCGCCTGAGCCTCATTCACCGGTTGCGCTCGCCGGCAATCCTTCGCAAAACCGGCATTCATGCTGACGGGGTGGAGGGAACAGCACCGCAATGCCGATCTATGAACTCGACGGGCAGGCGCCCGAATTTCCGGCCGACGGACGTTACTGGGTTGC
>JAEYVN010000243.1 GCA_023431725.1 Pseudomonadota bacterium | reverse complement strand
CGTCAGCACCGACGTGATTCCGAGCGTCTTCAACTGCTCGACCAGGAGCTTGGCCTGTGTCGATTTGCCGGTGCCCTCGCCACCTTCAAGGGTGATGAACTTGCCGCGCATCAAAAGCGTCTCATTTGAATTGTTCAGGCGGCGTTATAGCTTTTTCAGGCCAGCCCGAAACCAGCCACCGAAGATTTCCGTGACTGAATCCACGGCGCGCCGGTGGATCGGTCCTTGCGCGACGCCTTCGGCAGCCTGCAAGGGCACTTCGAGCGCGACATTGTCGCCGCGCCAGACCTTGAGCGTTCCGACTTTGGCCCCCTGCTGGACTGGAACCCGCAAGGGACCCTGATAGACGACACGCGCCACGATCCGCTCGGTCGTGTTCTTCGGCACCAGAATTCGGATTGGCTTCTTGCCGAGCGCCTCGAGCGGAACATAACGCTGCTCGCCGCCGAACACGCGCGCATCACCGATCACCTGCCCTTCGGCGAACAGCACGCGCGATTCGAAACCATTGAAGCCGAAATTGAGCAGTTTGCGCGCTTCGTCGGCACGCTCGGTCGCCGTCTTCAGACCATTCACGACAACGATCAGGCGCATGTTGTTCTGCACGGCCGAGCCGACGAGACCGTATCCGGCCTCGTTGGTGAAGCCGGTCTTCATGCCATCAGCGCCGATATTCATGGCCAGCAGCGGATTGCGGTTCGACTGCCTGATCTTGTTCCAGGTGAAGTCCCGCTCGCCATACCACTTATAAAATTCGGGATAGGTGAAGATAATGTGCCGCGCGAGCCTGGCCAGTTCGCGCGATGTGACGCGCTGGGCCGGATCGGGAAGTCCGGTCGGATTGGTGAAATTCGATTGCGTCAGTCCAAGTTCGCGCGCCCGCGCATTCATCATCCGCACGAAGTTCTCTTCATTGCCGGCAATTCCTTCGGCCAGCGCGATACAGGCGTCGTTACCGGACTGGATGATCGCCCCATGCAGCAGGTCGGACACCTTGATGCGGCTGTGGATCGGCGCAAACATCGTCGAGCCGCCGGATGGCGCGCCACCTTTGCGCCAGGCGTGCTCGCTGATGACATATTCCTCGTCGAGTTTGACGTTGCCTTCGCGGATCTCGTTGAAGACCGTTTCTGCGGTCATCAGCTTGGCAAGGCTGGCCGGCGCGACCAGAGTGTCCGCGCTCTTCTCGAACAATACGGTGCCGCTCTCGGCTTCGATCAGGATGGCGTAAGGCGCCGCGGTCTGGAAGCCGCCGTCATCCTTGGTCTTGCCACCCGGCATACTGGCCGGCGCAGCATGCGATAGACCAAAGCCGCCAATGACCAGTGACAGGGCTGCGATGGCCGAAACGGCGCGGTGAGCAAAGGATTTCAGGTTCATCGTACCGACAACAATCCCGGCGCGGTCCCGCGCAAAAGACGCCCCCCGAGCGAAAATCGGATTGTCAGTAGGATGCTCAGTAGAGACCGCGGCCGTTCATATATCCGACGCGGCCATCATAGCGCAGCGCAGAGGAACCGGAAACCGCCGAACGCGGCATATCCGCAACCGCTTGATAGGACTGGCGCCCCGATGCGGTGACATCGGTCAAGGACGCCGAGACCGGATCACCCAGATTATAGGGTCGGCCCATCGGCACCGGAACAGGCCCGCCCATTCCACCACGGGACCCGCGCGGCGCATCCGGCAGATTGAGATTCGGGCGTCCGGCGGATGCGACGAGAATCGGCGACGGCGCCGGTTCGCCCTCGCGCAAGGTCGCCATCAGGCGCAAATCGTCGGACCCTTCCAACGCGGCGCGACCGATATATTCGACCTTTACCCGCGCAACGCCATTGTTCTTGAAGCCCAGAAGCTGCGCGCTCTTGTGCGAGACGTCGATGACGCGATTGCCATGGAACGGGCCGCGATCATTCACCCGCACGATCAGCGACTTCCTGTTCGACAGGTTTGTAACGCGGACATAGGACGGCAGCGGCAGCGTCGGATGCGCTGCTGAAATCGACTGCATGTCGAAGACTTCGCCGTTGGCGGTCAGCCGGCCATGGAAGTCGGTCCCGTACCAGGACGCCAGCCCTTCGATCTTGTAATTGGGGTCTTCTTCCGGGTTGTAGGTGCGGCCGGCCACCACATAGGGTTTGCCGACGCGATAAACGCCGCCGCCCTTCGGCGCACGTTCGCTGAGATCGACCACCCGCGGGCTTGCCGATACGCCGTATTTGGGATCGACCTTGCGGGCAAATTTGTCCGAGGAAGCGCAATTGGCCAGCGCCAGACACGCTGCAGCAGCAGCGACCGCGCCAGCAACGCGCACAGTATTCCCCCGATTTGACGGCATTCCGTCCCCGATTAATCCCCAGGGCATCCCCTAGCCCTTGATTCACCATAGCGTGCTCAGTGCGCCGCGCAAATGGTCAGCGCGCCCAAATGGTTAACGGATACTAGCACGTGGTAACGGGCCACTTCCTCGGCGCTCAGTCGCATTTTTTCCACCCCCATTGAGCGACTTCTGTCTGCGCGGCCCAACCGGCATATGGAGGATGCGGGAGCCCATTCGCCACTTGCAGAATGGGAAAAACCTAGTAGTGACAGGGCAACGGAAGGGTGGCCGAGTGGTTTAAGGCACCGGTCTTGAAAACCGGCGTGCCTGCAAGGGTACCGTGGGTTCGAATCCCACCCCTTCCGCCAAGATCTATCATAAACTGTTGAATTTGCAGAATATTTATTGACGACCTGAATCGCGCTCCACATCGCAGCCCGCGTTATTTTTGCGAGATATTTGATTGAGAGCCTCGCCGCCTGCCGCCGAACACGCACTTCTTGGATCTGATCTGCGGAAGCTTGAGCCTATGGTCTGGCCT
>JAEYVN010000169.1 GCA_023431725.1 Pseudomonadota bacterium | reverse complement strand
AACGAGGATGCCGGCGCGATCCGCGCCGCGATCATGGCGGCTGCGCCGGGCGCGATCGAGATCGGCGACCGTGGCGAAGCCATCCGCCGCGCCATCGCCGAGCTGGAAAGCGGCGATGTGCTGGTGGTGGCCGGCAAGGGCCATGAAGCGGGACAGATTGTCGGTGACCGCGTGCTGCCGTTCAGCGATCATGAGGCGGTTGCTGCCGCACTGGGAGTGAAGTCGCGATGAGCGCGCCTGAACTTTGGTCCACGCATGCCATGATCAAGGCGATGCATGCGCATGGCCAGGAGCCGTTGCCGGATACGGTCTGCGGCATTTCCATCGACAGCCGCACGCTGACGCCGGGCGATGCCTTTTTCGCCATCTCCGGTGACAACCGCGATGGCCATGCCTTTGTCGAAGCGGCCTTGAAGGCCGGTGCGGGCGTTGTCGTCGTCGCGGCCAGCAAGCGCGATATGTTCCCGAAGAATGCGCCGCTGATCGTTGTCGACGATGTGCTGGAGGGCCTGCGCAATCTGGCACATGCCGCACGGGCGCGGCTGAACGGCAAGGTGATTGCCGTCACCGGTTCGGTCGGCAAGACATCGACCAAGGAGGCCTTGCGTCTCGTTCTTGGCGAAGCCGGCAAAACGCATGCGTCGGCAGCGTCCTACAACAATCACTGGGGCGTGCCGCTGTCGCTCGCGCGCTGCCCGGGCGACACGCGATATGCGGTGTTCGAACTCGGCATGAATCACGCCGGCGAAATCGGTCCGCTGTCGCAGCTCGTGCAGCCGGATATTGCGATCATCACCACGGTCGCGCCGGTGCATCTGGAATATTTCAAGTCGGTCGATGAGATCGCCGATGCCAAGGCGGAGATCTTCGAAGGTCTCGTGCCGGGCGGCAGCGCCGTCCTCAATCGCGACATTCCGCAATTCAACCGGCTGATCGATCGGGCGCAGGATGCGCGGGTCGGACGGATCGTCTCGTTCGGCGAAGATGCCGGGGCCGATGCGCGCATGATCAGATGCGTATTGCAGCCCGACTCGACGACGGTGCAGGCGACGATCCTCGGTGAAGACGTGACCTACAAGCTCGGTGCGCCCGGCAAGCATCTCGCCGTGAACTCGCTGGCGGTGCTGGCGGCGGCAAAGATCGCCGGCGCCGACCTGGCCATGGCGGCGCTGGCACTGGCTGGCCTGCAACCCGCCTCCGGCCGCGGGACCCGCATCACGCTGGAACTGCCGGGCGGCTCCGCGCTTTTGATCGACGAAAGCTACAACGCCAACCCGGTGTCGATGCGCGCGGCCATCGCGCTGCTCGGCCAGTCGAAGCCGGGTGCCTTGGGGCGGCGGATCGCCGTGCTCGGCGACATGCTGGAGCTGGGCGATCAGTCCGCTGCGCTGCACGGCGATCTTGCCGGACCGATCGTGGAGCAGGGGATCGATCTGGTATTCTGCTCGGGCCCCGCCATGAGAAACCTGTATGATGCGCTTCCCTCGAACCGCCGGGGGGGCTATGCCACCGACTCCAGCGCCCTCGAACCGCAAGTGCTGGAGGCGGTTTCCAATGGCGATGCCATAATGATCAAGGGTTCGTTCGGCTCGAAAATGGCTCCGATCGTGAAGGCTCTGCAGCGCAAATATGCGCCGCGTGCTGCGATGGACGGAACCGCAATGCAAGGTTGATCGCAGCGATGCTTTACTGGCTTGCCGATTTTTCCGACAAACTCCAATTCCTGAACGTCTTTCGCTACATCACCTTCCGCACCGGCGGCGCATTGATGACAGCGGCGGTGTTCATGTTCATCGCCGGCTCGCCGATCATCGACTGGCTGCGCGCGGCGCAGGGCAAGGGCCAGCCGATCCGCGCCGATGGTCCGCAGTCGCACCTGAAGAGCAAGATCGGCACGCCGACCATGGGCGGGCTGATGATCATCTTCGCGGTTACCATATCGACCATCCTGTGGGCCAATCCCTACAATCCGTATGTGTGGATCGTGCTCGGCGTCACGCTCGCGTTCGGCGCGATCGGTTTCTACGACGATTATCTGAAGGTGACGAAGCAGCAGGCCTATACGAGCTTCTCCGGCAAGATGCGCATCACCGCCGAAGCCGTTGTCGCGATCCTCGCCTGCCTCGCGATCTCGCAACTCGGACGGCCGGCTTTCGCGACCTCGCTGACCTTTCCGTTCTTCAAGGATCTCGTGGTCGATCTCGGCTGGTTCTTCATCGTGTTCGGCGCCTTCATCATCGTCGGCGCCGGCAATGCGGTGAACCTCACCGATGGTCTCGACGGCCTCGCCATCGTGCCGGTGATGATCGCCGCGCTCAGCTTCGGCCTGATCGCCTATCTCGCCGGCAATGCGCTGTTCGCCGATTATCTGCAGATCCATTATGTCGCCGGCACCGGCGAGCTTGCGGTGCTGTGCGGCGCGGTGCTCGGTGCGGGGCTCGGCTTTCTCTGGTTCAATGCGCCGCCGGCCTCGATCTTCATGGGCGACACCGGCTCGCTGGCGCTCGGCGGCCTGATCGGCTCGATCGCGGTGGCGACCAAGCATGAGATCGCGCTCGCCATCATCGGCGGCTTGTTCGTGCTCGAGGCGGTGTCGGTGATCGTGCAGGTGATCTCGTTCCGCCTGACCGGCAAGCGCATCTTCCGGATGGCGCCGATCCATCACCATTATGAACAGAAGGGCTGGACCGAGCCGCAGATCGTGATCCGCTTCTGGATCATCTCGATCGTGCTGGCGCTGATCGGCCTGTCGACGCTGAAGCTGCGATGATCCCCGTCACCACCTTCGCCGGCAAGACCGTGGCCGTGTTCGGCCTCGGCGGTTCGGGGCTTGCGACCTGTCGTGCGCTGATCGCCGGCGGTGCCGATGTCATTGCCTTCGACGACAACGCGAACAAGGTCGCCGAGGCGAAGGCCGCCAGCGTCACGACCGCCGATCTCCGCACCATCGATTGGTCGAAACTATCCGCACTGATCCTGACGCCCGGGGTGCCGCTGACGCATCCGGATCCGCACTGGTCGGCGAAGCTGGCGACCGATGCCGGCGTCGAGATCATTGGCGACGTCGAATTGTTCTGTCGCGAACGCCGCGCGCACGCGCCGGACGCGCCGTTCGTCGCCATCACCGGCACCAACGGCAAGTCCACCAC
>JAEYVN010000144.1 GCA_023431725.1 Pseudomonadota bacterium | reverse complement strand
GCGCGGCGAGAACAGCGCCGAGATGATGCTGTTGCGGCCAATATTGAAGCTGTCGAGAATGGCGATCAGCGCGCGTTCAAGATCACGCACGGCATCGGGCCCGGCATTCAGCGCCGTCAGCGCGTCGACCAGCACCACCTGACGATCGAGCCTTGCGATATGGTCGCGATAGAAGGGACGCACGACCGCGTCCTTGTAGGATTCATAGCGCCGCCGCATCATCGCCCACAGCGAGCCGGACGGCGGATGACCATCAAGCCGATCGAGCGGCGCGAAGGTGAGGGCGGGTGAATCGGCAAGTTCGCCCGGCATCAGGAAACGGCCCGGCGGCAAAAGGCTCAACGCGAACCGCTCGTCACGGCATGAACGCAGATACTGCGTGAAATGCTGCGCCGATGCCTGAGCGGCCAGTTCGTTTTCCGGCGCCATCGGATCGAGCGTAGCAAGATCGCGATGCCAGTCGGCGGCGAGACGCGAACGATCCGGTTGCCGCGACAATGCGATGGTCTGGCGCGACCAGTCCTCGTAACTCAGTTTCAGCAGCGGCAGGTCGAGCAGCCACTCGCCGGGATAATCGACGATGTCGAGTGTCAGCTCACGCATCGCCCCGTTCTGTGACTGATAATCGATGACCAGACGCAGTTCGCTGATCTGCTTGGTGGATTCCGGCCACTCACGGCCCTTCAGCAAGGCGTCGAGATGGCTCTCATAGGCAAAGCGCGGGATGGTGTCGTCCGGCTGCGGCGCCAGCCGCGCCCGCGCGATCCGGCCGGCGGCCAGCGCCTCGAACACCGGAAAGCGGCCGCCGCGGAGCAGGCCGTGCACCAGCGCGGTGATGAAGACGGTCTTGCCCGCGCGCGACAGCCCTGTCACGCCAAGCCGCACGGTCGGCTCGAACAGGTGGTTGCCGTATTCGATCAACGCCTGCGAGGTCAGGCGGGCCTGTTCGAGAATGTTGGAAAAGAGGTTCGCCATCCTGGGGGAGCCGGCCGTGAAACGGGATGTTGCGGGCAAAACCCGCACGGTTACAACCGGTTACAGATAAGCAGGATTGGCATTTATGCCAGCATGATCCTGACAACCCGCTTTAACGGCAGATTGTCAGATAGCGATCGCAGCCTGTTGTTGGCAAAGGCGTCTCCGGGAATACACGGCTTAGCTGCCGCGACGCTCCGCCTGCCAGGTCCCCGAGCATTCGCCCTTGGAAGACTTCCAGCGGCCAGCACCATTCTCGCGGCCAATCCGGCCGGTGCCGTTGGCGCTCTGATCGCCGCGGGCCACGCTGACCTGTGTGGCACCGTTGTTCCTGACGCGGCCATTGATACGGAAGCTGGAGTTGGCCGGATCGGCGTGCGTGACCCTGCCGCCCTTGATGCGAATGGCATATCGGTAGCCCCGATCACAGTTGCCTTGTTCTGTAATGATAAGAACGCTCCACAGGCCATCAAAGGCTGCCTGCGCTTTGACAGGAGCGGCTAGACTGCCTGAGAGGACGAAAGCCAGCAAAACGCCAGCAAGGACAGTTTTCAGCTTCGTCATAACAATGATTTCCTTCCGGGGCCCGACCTATCGGGCAGCGTTCCTTGGTTGATCCGAGAAGTCCGGCGGTTCACGTAAAAATGGATCGGGGCCGCTGCCTTTGGCAAAGCCGGCCTGATAAAGGGCTTTCATGTAATCGGTGTCGAAAGGTCCCCGCTGCGGGGCTGAAAAGCCTGGGTCCACGAAGGCAAGGTTGAAGCCGACATTGTTGCGCTTCGCCGTTGCATAGACGCGATCGATGGCGTTGCGGATCACGATCCGGATCGCGGCGGAAACGGTACGGCCCAAAATGCTAAGCGTATTGCGCTCGGTCACTTCGAAATCCGAATCGAGCTTCATGTTGGCGACGATGTAGAGATCGCTCGCACGCAGGCTGGCCATGCTGGTGCTGACAAGCATGGAATCCGGCGCCACGTAGAACTGGGCGCCAAGCCCGCCATCAACATGCATTTCCTGGAACTTGCGATCCTTGGCTTCGACATCGATCAGCATCGGCGGGAAGGCGCCGGGAATGCTGATCGAGGCGATCATCACCTTGCGGACCAGATCGACCGCCTTGTCGCCGCCATGGGTCGCGATCGCACCGATATCCCACGCCACCGGCCGACCGGCATCGAGGTTGGTCGTCATGATGAAGAGACGGCGGCCGCGCGCGTGCTCGGCGGCGATGGCCTTCAGGAGATCCGCCGTGACGCGTTTCGCGATCAGGTCCTTCAGCGGCCATGTGTCGAGAAAACTTTCGCCCTTGCCGCCGACCTCGAAAATATCGATCGCTCCGATGGTCGTGTAGGCGTCGCGCAGCGCGTCGTCGTATTTTGAACCAAGAAACGCGAAGGGAGCGATGAGGGCGCCGGTGCTGGTTCCTGTGACCAGTGAGAATTCCGGACGTGTTCCGGCCTTGCTCCAGCCGTTGAGAAGTCCGGCGCCATACGCGCCATCCGAACCGCCGGTCGAAAGTATCAGCCAGGGTCCGCGTTCCTGAGGAAGCGCCCGCAGATATTCCTTCTCGGAGTCGGCCCAGAACCGCGCGTCCGGCATGCCCGGAATCGCCGCGACGTTCTGCTCGGCCGCGGTAAACGGAATGCGGGGCGGCAGGCCGTCAGGCTTGGCTGCTTTTTCCGCCGATTTCTTTTTTGCGTCCTTTTTCTTGGACTGGCCTGAGAACACCGACGGAGATTGCTCGGACGCCGCGGCCGTCCACGACGGCCCGACACCGGTCGCAAACAGAAAAATGACAGTCAGCGCAAAGGCGCCGAATCGAATCCGGTGTTTCACGTCAAAGTTCATCCCAGTCATTTTGTCGTATGCGCGGCACGGTTGCAATTCAGGGACCTACTGCGATCGATTTGATTCACATAGGAAATTTTTGCGAAGCGGATTTCACCGGCGGAAAATGCTCAATTCCTGCGCAACGAAACTTCGCTCGATCCTTGGTCTCTTTTCGGCACTCGCTTGTTTCATAAAACGCGCCTGAAAATGCGGCGATTGTCATCGATGCGTCCGCGCCCGAGCGACGCAGGGCATGCAACCATCGTCGCTTGTGGCAGTCATCCCGTGGAGAGTAGAAGGTCTGAGATTTCCGACGCTTGCGGGCGCTGAATCCCTGCGCTAAGGCTCCCCGGCTTCTTTCTTGGAACGAATCCGAGCTGGATTCGGGGCTTGTGGAGACCATCCGGGCGGCGACCGCGCGTCGGCTGGTGAGAGGACGGGTTTGAGCGGTTCCAACCGGTTTTTCAGGCCCCGTAGAGGACTATAATGAGCGACCTGCTGCAGGACTATCTTCCGCTCGCCATATTCATCGGCGTCGCGCTTGCCCTGAGCGCAGTGCTGCTGATCGTGCCCTTCATCGTGGCCTACCAGCAGCCGGACCCGGAAAAAGTGTCGGCCTACGAATGCGGCTTCAATGCGTTCGACGATGCCCGCATGAAGTTCGACGTCCGTTTTTATCTGGTTGCCATCCTTTTTATTATCTTCGATCTCGAAGTGGCCTTTCTGTTCCCTTGGGCCGTGGCTTTCGGCGACCTTGGCGTCTTCGGCTTCTGGTCGATGATGATCTTCCTTGCCGTTCTGACCATCGGTTTTATCTACGAGTGGAAGAAGGGGGCGCTCGAATGGGATTAACGAGCGAACCATGACCGCTGTCACATCACCTGCTGCCACCGGAATTCTCGATCCGCGCACCGGAAAGCCGATCGGTTCCGATGATGCATTCTTCACCGGCCTGAATGCCGAGCTGGCCGACAAGGGCTTCCTCGTCACGACGGCGGACGACCTCATCACCTGGGCGCGCACCGGCTCGCTGATGTGGATGACGTTCGGCCTTGCCTGTTGTGCGGTCGAGATGATGCAGATGTCGATGCCGCGATATGACGCGGAACGCTTCGGCTTTGCGCCGCGCGCGTCTCCACGCCAGTCCGACGTCATGATCGTCGCCGGCACGCTGACCAACAAGATGGCCCCGGCGCTCCGCAAGGTCTACGACCAGATGCCGGAGCCGCGTTACGTCATCTCGATGGGCAGCTGCGCCAATGGCGGCGGCTATTATCACTATTCGTATTCTGTGGTGCGCGGCTGCGACCGCATCGTGCCGGTCGACATCTATGTGCCGGGCTGCCCGCCGACGGCGGAAGCGCTGCTCTATGGCGTGATGCTGCTGCAGAAGAAAATCCGTCGCGTCGGAACGATCGAGCGCTAGGCATGAGTGAGAAGCTTCAGGCGATCGGCGAGGCGATCTTGGGCGGGCTGCCGGGCAGTGTGACCGGCTTCGAGATCGCGTATGGCGAATTGAATGTCGCTGCGAAAGCGGCCGACATCATCAAGATTGTGCGCTTTCTGCGCGATGATCCGCGTTGCCAGTTCTGGAACATCATCGATGTGACCGCGGTCGATTGGCCGCAGCGCGACCGGCGTTTCGACGTCGTCTATCACTTCCTTTCGCCCAAGCAGAATGCGCGGGTGCGCGTGAAGGTCGTTACCGACGAGGCAACGCCGGTGCCGTCGATCATTTCAGAGTTTCCCGGCGCGGATTGGTTCGAGCGCGAGACCTACGATCTCTACGGCGTCCTGTTCACCGGCCATCCGGACATGCGCCGCCTGCTGACCGATTACGGCTTCGAAGGCCATCCGCTGCGCAAGGATTTCCCGCTCACCGGCTTTGTCGAAGTGCGCTGGGACGATCAGCAGAAGCGCGTGGTCTATGAGCCGGTGCGTCTCAATCAGGAATTCCGCAATTTTGATTTTCTGTCGCCATGGGAGGGCACCGACTACGTGCTGCCGGGCGATGAGAAAGCGAAAGGGTGAGGGCTGCGATGAGCGAAGCCACCCCAGGAAACATGAGCGGCGGTTGCCTCTGTGGCGCGGTGCGCTTTGCCGCGACGCCGGCGGATCGCGAGGTCGGCGTATGCCACTGCAGCATGTGCCGCCGCTGGACCGCGGGCCCGTTCATGGTACGCGACTGCGGAACGTCGCTGACGATCGAGGACAGGGCGCATCTTGGCGAATATCGCTCTTCCGAGTGGGCCGAGCGCGGCTTCTGCAAGGCTTGCGGCACGCCGCTCTATTATCGGCTGATCGACAAAGACACTTACTTCGTGTCGGCCGAAGCCTTCGATGACGTGAAGGACATCACGCTCACCAGTCAGATCTTCATCGACGAAAAGCCGGACTATTACGAATTCGCCAACAAGACGCAGTTGATGACGGGCGCCGAAGTCTTTGCTGCCTTCGCTCCGCCCGCTGACGGCCAGGCAAAAGGGTAATCATGGCCGAAACCTCTGAACGTAATTTCACGATCAACTTTGGACCGCAGCATCCGGCGGCGCACGGCGTGCTGCGCCTGGTGCTGGAGCTGGATGGCGAAATCGTCGAGCGCGTCGATCCGCATATCGGCCTGCTTCATCGCGGCACGGAAAAGCTGATCGAGCAGAAGACCTATCTGCAGGCGATCCCGTATTTCGACCGGCTCGATTACGTCGCGCCGATGAACCAGGAACACGCCTTCTGCCTTGCGGCGGAAAAGCTGCTCGGTCTCGAAGTGCCGCGCCGCGGGCAATTGATCCGCGTCCTGTACAGCGAGATCGGCCGCATCCTGTCGCATCTGCTCAACGTCACGACGCAGGCGATGGACGTCGGCGCGCTGACGCCGCCGCTCTGGGGCTTCGAGCCGCGCGAGCAGCTCATGGTGTTCTATGAGCGCGCGTCCGGCTCGCGCATGCATGCGGCGTATTTCCGTGTCGGCGGCGTGCATCAGGATCTGCCGCAGAAGCTGATCGACGATATCGAGGCGTGGTGCGATCCGTTCCTGAAGACGGTCGATGACATCGACAAGCTGCTGACCGGCAACCGCATCTTCAAGCAGCGCAACGTCGATATCGGCGTCGTGTCGCTTGAAGACGCCTGGAAATGGGGCTTCTCGGGCGTGATGGTGCGCGGCTCGGGCGCCGCCTGGGACCTGCGCAAGAGCCAGCCGTACGAATGCTATGCCGAGATGGATTTCGACATTCCGATCGGCAAGAACGGCGATTGCTACGACCGCTACCTGATCCGCATGGAAGAGATGCGCCAGTCGGTTCGGATCATGAAGCAATGCATCGCCAGGCTGAATGCGCCGGAGGGCAAGGGCCGGGTCAGCGCCGACGACCAGAAGATCGTGCCGCCCAAGCGCGGCGAGATGAAGAAGTCCATGGAAGCGCTGATCCAGCACTTCAAGCTCTACACCGAAGGCTTCCACGTCCCGGCTGGTGAAGTCTACGCCGCCGTCGAAGCGCCGAAAGGCGAGTTCGGCGTCTATCTCGTCGCCGACGGCACCAACAAACCCTACAAGTGCAAGATTCGCGCGCCCGGTTTCGCGCATCTGCAGGCCATGGATTTCCTCTGCAAGGGGCACATGCTCGCTGACGTTTCCGCCGTGCTCGGCTCACTCGATATCGAGTTCGGGGAGGTCGATCGCTGATGGCCGTCCGTCGTCTCGCTCCAAAGGAATTGCAACCGAAGGACTTCTCCTTCACGCCCGAAAATCTCGAATGGGCGAAGAAGCAGCTCGAGAAATATCCCGACGGCCGTCAGGCCTCGGCGGTGATCCCGCTGCTGTGGAAGGCGCAGGAACAGGCCGGTGGCTGGGTGCCGGAAGCGGCCATCCGCTATGTCGCCGAGTTCCTGAGCATGGCGAACATCCGCGTGATGGAGATCGCCACCTTCTACACGATGTTCAACCTCGCTCCGGTCGGCCGCCATCACGTGCAGCTCTGCGGCACGACGCCGTGCCGGCTGCGCGGCGCGGAGGATCTGATCGAGGTCTGCGAGAAGCGCATCGGCCATCAGTTCGAGGTGACGCCGGACGGTGCGCTGTCGTGGGTCGAGGTCGAATGCCTCGGCGCCTGCGTGAACGCGCCGATGGCGCAGATCAATTACGACTATTACGAAGACCTGACGGCGGAAAGCTTCGCACGCATCCTCGATGACCTGGCCGCCGGCAAGCCTGTCGAACCCGGTCCGCAGGTCGATCGTCCGTTCTCGGGACCGCAGGGCGGCCTGACGGCTCTGACCGAGCCGCCGGTGCGTGTCACCAGCGCACCGAAAACCGCAGGCCCGGCCTTGACCGACAGCGATGCCAAGAAGCCCGGCGCCGCCGCGAATGTCCGTGAAGCAGCGGTGCCGAAAGCACCGGTTGCCGATTCCTCCGACAAGAGGACCAAGTGATGCTGGCTGACAAGGACCGCATCTTCCAGAATCTGTATGGCCAGCACGACTGGGGCCTGAAGGGCGCGATGGCGCGCGGCAGCTGGGATGGCACCAAGGCCATCCTCGAACGCGGCCGCGACGGCATCATCAACGAGATGAAGGCCTCCGGTCTGCGCGGCCGTGGCGGCGCCGGCTTCCCGACCGGCATGAAATGGTCGTTCATGCCGAAGGAATCCAAGGACGGCCGTCCGAGCTATCTCGTCGTCAATGCCGACGAATCCGAGCCCGGCACCTGCAAGGACCGCGAGATCATGCGGCATGATCCGCATCTGCTCGTGGAAGGCTGCCTGATTGCCGGTTTCGCCATGGGCGCGATCGCCGCCTACATCTATGTGCGCGGCGAATTCATCCGCGAGCGCGAGCGTCTGCAAGCGGCGATTGATCAGGCCTACGACGCGCGGCTGATCGGCAAGAACAACATCCACGGCTACGATTTCGATGTGTACGTGCATCACGGCGCCGGCGCCTACATCTGCGGCGAAGAGACGGCGCTGCTCGAAAGCCTCGAAGGCAAGAAGGGCATGCCGCGGCTGAAGCCGCCGTTCCCGGCCAATGTCGGTCTCTATGGCTGCCCGACGACCGTGAACAATGTGGAGTCGATCGCCGTCGCGCCGGACATCATGCGGCGTGGCGCGGCCTGGTTCTCGTCCTTCGGCGCGCCGAACAATGTCGGCACCAAGCTGTTCTGCATTTCCGGCCATGTGAACCGGCCGTGCAATGTCG
>JAEYVN010000127.1 GCA_023431725.1 Pseudomonadota bacterium | reverse complement strand
CGATGCCATGTCTTCGCCATGGACCTATCTCGGCCACCAGCGCTTCGAGAAACTCGCGCAACGGTATGGCCTGACCATCCGTCACAAGCCAATGGATCTTCTGAAGGTGTGGTCCGTCTCCGGCGGCTTGCCGCTGAAGCAGCGCGCGCAACAGCGTCAGGCCTACCGGCATCTCGAACTGAAACGCTGGAGCGAGATTCTGCAGCTCCCGTGCAATCTCGAACCGGCCTTTCATCCGGTTGCTGACCGCCGCGCCTGCTATCTCGTTATCGCGGCGATGCAGCAGGGGCTCGACTGGAGTCGCCTCACCAACGCGATCCTGCGCGCGGTGTGGGCGGAGGACCGCAATATCGCCGATCACCCCACGCTGGTCGCCATCGCCGACGAAAACGGTTTCGACGGCAAGGCGCTGCTGGCCGCCACCGAGGATGAGGCCGTCAAGGCCGAGTACGAGGCCAACACCGAAGAGGCGATCCGGCTCGGCGTGTTTGGCGCGCCCGCCTATGTCTACGAAGGGGAGATATTCTGGGGGCAGGACCGCCTGCTGATGCTGGAATGGCGGCTGGCCCAGAAAGCCGGCAAGGATCTTCAGGATTTCCGCTTCGGCTAGTCCGGTCGGCCTATCGCAAACGCCGTTTTCGGCGTCGCGGGCCGCCTAATATACAGTCCTGCCTCGGAAAAACCCGGCCTCGGCCGGGTTTTGCATTTCTGCTGCGTAATTTTTAGGCATTTAGGGGCGCGGGTTTATGCTCAGGCCCGCCGGCGACCGCCCGGGCCGCTGCTGCTATTTATAGATCATTTGTTGAATCAATCGGTTAGCGGCCCTGCGGCCAAGTGGCACGCCGTTTGATTACACACAGCCCCGGGACCGGCAGGTGGGGGCTTTGGCCAGACTGCCGAAATCCGAGTCAGTCAGCCCGATGCCGGGGAAAAAGGGGCAGCGGGCCAACGGGGATCGAACGAAATGAAAATCGTCATGGCCGTCATCAAGCCATTCAAGCTGGACGAAGTCCGCGACGCCCTGACTGCGATCGGGGTGCACGGCATGACCGTCACCGAGGTCAAAGGATATGGACGTCAGAAAGGACACACCGAAATCTATCGCGGCACCGAATATGCCGTGAGCTTCCTGCCGAAGCTCAAGATCGAGGTCGCAGTCGCCTCCGAGCAGGTCGACAAAGTCATCGAATCCATCAGTGGAGCTGCCAAAACCGGCCAGATCGGTGACGGCAAGATCTTCGTCGTCAACCTGGAAAGCGCGGTGCGTATCCGCACCGGCGAGACCGACGCTTCCGCCCTCTAAACCGACCCGAACGTATTCGGACAGGAGCAATATTATGTCGTTCAAGTTTCCGTACCGGGCCGGGTTTGCCTCGGGCATTTTCGCCGCGACGATGCTCGCGGCCACATCGGCCTTCGCGCAGGACGCACCCAAGCTGGATACCGGCGATACCGCGTGGATGCTGACATCCACCCTGCTGGTTCTGATGATGACCATTCCCGGTCTTGCGCTGTTCTATGGCGGCATGGTCCGCAAGAAGAACGTGCTGGCGACCGTGATGCAGAGCTTCGCGATCACCTGTCTGGTCACCGTTCTCTGGTTCATCATCGGTTACTCACTCGTCTTCACCGATGGCGGTGAAGGCATGAACAAGTTCATCGGCGGCTTCTCGAAGGCGATGCTGCACGGTGTCAACAACGGCACGGTCAACTCGCTCGCTCCGACGATTCCGGAGTGGGTCTTCCTGACCTTCCAGATGACCTTCGCCATCATCACGCCGGCCCTCATCACCGGCGCATTCGCGGAGCGCATGAAGTTCTCCGCCATGATGTGGTTCATGGGCCTGTGGCTGATCTTCGTCTATGTCCCGGTTGCACACTGGGTCTGGGGCGGCGGCTTCCTCGGCGGCGACGGCGTGCTCGACTTCGCCGGCGGCACCGTGGTGCACATCAATGCCGGTATCGCCGGCCTCGTGGCCTGCATTATCATCGGCAAGCGCAAGGGTTTCGGCTCCGCCAATCTGGCACCGCATAACCTGGTTCTGTCGCTGATCGGCGCTGCGCTTCTGTGGGTTGGCTGGTTCGGCTTCAACGCCGGCTCCGCTGCCGGCGCAAGCGCACTGGCCGGTGCCGCCATGGTCAACACGCAGGTCGCCACCGCGGCTGCTGCGCTGGCCTGGATGTTCTGCGAATGGATCGTCATCAAGAAGCCGAGCCTGCTCGGCATCCTGTCCGGCGCCATTGGCGGTCTCGTGGCGATCACCCCGGCGGCAGGCTTCGTCAATCCGACCGGCGCACTCGTCATCGGCATCGTGGCAGGCATCCTCTGCTACATCGCCGCGGTCCACGTCAAAAAGGCACTCGGCTACGACGACTCGCTCGACGTGTTCGGGGTGCATGGTGTCGGCGGCATCGTTGGCGCCATCCTGACCGGCGTGTTCGCTGATGCGGCCATCAACGAACTCGGCAAGGATGCCAGCGTCATGACGCAGATCTACGGCGTCGTGGTGACCATCGTTTACACCGCGATCGTCACGACCATCATCCTCTACATCATCAAGATGATGATCGGCCTGCGTCCGACCGCAGCCGAGGAAGAGGAAGGTCTCGACATCTCGTTGCACGGAGAATCGGTCCAGTAACCGGTTCACCGCAAGTTCGCGCGGCGGGGCGTATACCCGGCACCGCCCCTTCGCCGGATGGAAGCCTCGGTCGCAAGACCGAGGCTTCTTTCGTCAAGCGCTGCGCATGGCGATGCGGATCAAGCGTCGGAAGCGGTTGTTTTTTTCTCCGGCGAGGTCCACCCAGCTTCGCTTGCCGCCTGTTTTCCTTCCTTCACCGCACTGTCATAGGCGCGTTCGGCAACATCCATCGCCTTGTCGGCTTGCTCGCTCATCTCGCGAGTGGTCCGGCGCTTGAGATCGGCACTGGCGTTGCCGGCCAGCCGGTCTTCGGCTTTCGTGCCGGGAAGCGCGCTGCCGATAACCGCGCCCAGTGCGAGGCCCACCACGCCAAGGACCAGCGGATGCTCCTCGATCACACGCGAGATGCCCTCGGTGGTTCTGCGGCGCACATCCCCGGCCCGATGCGAAATCGCGTCCGTGCCGCGGCTCATGCGGCCGGCGATATCTGAAGCCGATCGCGTTGCGCTCTCATAGGTACCGACGGCCGAATCGGCCGCGCTGGCAAAGGCGTTGCCTGCCGCGTCAATGGCCTGCGCCGCCTTGTCCTTCAACGAGGGCTCGCCAAACTCCGGATCCAGATCCGAGAGGCGATCACTCGAAGCCCTGTATCGTTCTTCGATATTATGGTCGGAGCCGTAACTGGAACCGTTGCGTCCGAGCATGAGCCACGCGAGGCCGGCGCCCACCAATGCAACCGGCAGCGGATTGTGTTTGACTTGCCCACCAAGGTTGCGGACGAAGTCTGCGACCTGACCGTTCCGGGAATAGTCGAGCGCTTCATCAAGCATGCGCCCCGGGGTGAAGCGGCCGCGAAATTCATTGAGCGTGTGCTCCAGCTGATTTCGTGCCGTGTCTGCGTCGCGCTCTGCCTGTGCCACGTGGTCGCGTGTCATGTTCGCACCTGATCCTTGGCCAGTGAAGCATCGCTTCGCAGCTGGCTGATGGTCGCTGTCGGCGAAAGGTTTTCCGCTTTGAGCTTGTTAACGCCGATGAAAAGCAGGATCGCGCCGATCGCCAGCCCGCCACCGCCGACCAGCAAAGCCGCCACGGCATCGCTCATGCCGGCCTCGACCAGCGCAGCAACGCCGGCCGTCATGAGAATGACGAGTGCCGGCATCAAGAGTACTGCGCCAATCAGGGCGAGCGTGGCTCCGGACGTAGCCTGGCTGATCTTCTGGTCCACTTCGGCACGAACCAGACGCACTTCGCTGCGGAACAGCGATGACGCCTGGGTCACCA
>JAEYVN010000075.1 GCA_023431725.1 Pseudomonadota bacterium | reverse complement strand
CAAGTTGCAAGCAAATCGAGACTGTCGACCTGACAAACGGCTCAAAGGCTGGTATCAGCCCTAACGTGTCTCATCCCCGACGTCCTTAGCCGTCCCACTCCACCGGCGAATCTGCATGCGCAACGGCCATCTTAAAACACCAGCGATAACAGGCGTTTGCGGCTACCTTCCTGAGTACGTTCTCAGCAATGCCGAGTTGGCCGACCTGGTCGACACATCGGACGCCTGGATCACCGAGCGGACCGGGATCCGTGAGCGCCGCATCCTGAAAGGCGAGGGGCTTGGGACGTCCCATATGGGCGCCGAAGCCGTGCGCGGTTTGTTGGAGCGAACCGGCAACAAGCCGCAAGACATCGACCTGCTGATCTGCGCCACGACGACGCCTGACTTTGTTTTTCCGTCCACCGCCAATCTGATCTGCGAGATGGTCGGCGTTGGCCCGATCGGATCGTTCGACGTTCAGGCTGCCTGCTCCGGCTTTATCTATGCGATCACCATCGCCTCGCAATTTGTGGCGAACGGACAGTGCAAGAAGGTCATCGTCGTCGGCGCCGACAAGATGTCGGCGATCATCGACTATACCGACCGCGCAACGTGTGTCCTGTTTGGCGACGGCGCCGGTGCGGTGCTGATCGAGCCGAGTTCGAATGGCGAGGGCATTCTCGATACGCTGATCCGCTCCGATGGTTCCGGCATGACGCATTTGCATCAGAAGGCAGGAGGAAGCCGCCTTCCGCCGAGCGCCGAGACCGTCGCCAAGCGGATGCATTATGTACACCAGGAAGGCGCCGCGGTTTACAAATTTGCAATCGCAAAGATGGCTGAGGTCGCCGGTGAAATCATGACGCGCAACAACCTGCGCGGTGACATGATCAAATGGCTGGTGCCGCACCAGGCCAACCGTCGCATCATCGAATCCACCGCCGAGCGGATGGGCTTGCCGATGGAACGGGTCATGATGACGATCCAGAAATACGGCAACACCACTGCCGCAACCATCCCGCTTTGCCTCTGGGATTACGAAAGCCAGCTCAACACCGGCGACCGTCTCGTGCTGGCGGCATTTGGTGGCGGCTTCACCTGGGGCGCGGCCTACGTCACATGGGCTTATGACGGCGCCGCACGCGCCGCCGCGTAACGAACTTTCATAGCCGATAATTTTGGAGCGTTTTCGCGCGACGGGGGAGTCGGATCGCGTGGTGAAAACGCGTCAAAACAAAAGCTAGAGCTCGAGCTTTGAGGACACCAAAGCCGAAACGGCTTTAGCGCGGCTTGCTGAACGTCTGCCATAGCCACAAGGCTGCGAGCACGATCAGCGAGCCGACGAACGCAGCAACGACGTCGCGCAGCGAGATCGAGATCCTGTCGAGACCGGGAAACAACCCGAACATGCGGAAGATAAATCCGCCAATCAGCGCGCCGACCAGCCCCAGTCCGATATTGCGCCAGAGACCAAAGCCGTGGCGATGCCAGGTGATGATCAAGCCGGCGAGGCTACCGCCGATCAGACCAACGGCAATCCATACGATCAATTGAGCGAGTGTCGGCATAGAGTGTCCTCAACTTTGAGTCGGCAGCAATTCAACTCCTAATAGCACGATTACAAGTTTTGATGCGAAATGACTGCATGTCGTCAAAAAAAGAAACGCAGAAGTCAAAACGCAGCGCCACGCCAGGCATCGTCATCTCTGTTTGTGTTGATGAAGAGAAATCTCTGATGTGCGACGCGCAAAAAAATTCGAAGTCGCATTTATGTGTTCGGTGCAAGATGCACGACCTCTATCTTTCCGCAATTTTCAGGAATACGGTTTGCTAAAGTTTGGCCGTGACGCAACTCCATGCATGACGACCGAAGAGGGGGCCATTAAATTTTTCAATGCAGTGACCACCATTTTCGTCTCGCCATCGACTTAAAACACCCCAATCAGCTTAATCGAAATCGGAGAGGATACAGAACACACTAGTATCAGTGCGTAAGGGAGAGTTGTCATGGCGTACAGGTGCCCTACAATTCGACAGAATGCGTTAAACCTCGCGACGTTAGCCCTCGTATTCGCTTCCCAACCATCGCTCGGCCAGACGCAGCCGAAGGCCGCCAGCGAAGCCACGAAAGCTGCCAATCTCACCGCTGCGCAAAAGCTCAACTTCAACGACCGCGACGATTTCGAGAATGCCGCGCGCGGCCTCATCGGCAGGCCGGAAACACTCACCATCCGCAATGCGAGGGGTGAGGTCGTTTGGGACCTTGAATCCTACAAGGCCTATATCGGTACGGACAAACCAGCCCCCGATACGGTCAATCCAAGCCTGTGGCGCAACGCACAACTCAATATGCAATACGGCCTATTCCGCGTGCATGACCGCATCTTCCAGGTGCGAGGGTATGACTTTTCCAACATCACCTTCATTCGCGGCGACCAGGGCTGGATCGTCTTTGATCCGGTGATCTCGCAGGAAACTGCGAAAGCTGCCTACGATCTCGTCACGCAGCATCTCGGCCTGCGGCCCGTGTCGGCCGTGGTTTATAGTCATTCCCACCTCGACCACTACGGTGGTGTGCGGGGGATCGTCGACGAGACAGACGTCGTAGCCGGCAGAATTCCGATCCTCGCCCCCGAAAACTTCACCGAGAATGCCATCAGTGAAAATGTCATTGCCGGCAACGCCATGGGGCGACGCGCGATCTACATGTATGGAGCGATGCTGCCGCGCAATCCGCAAGGTGGCGTCAATGCTGGGCTGGGACTGACCACCTCGTTGGGCACCAGCGGCCTGATCCTGCCCACACGCACGATCAAGAATCCCGGCGAAGAGGTGATCATCGACGGCGTCCACATGGCGTTCCAGATGACGCCCGGCACGGAAGCGCCCGCGGAAATGAACGCCTATTTTCCTGACTTTCGGGCCATGTGGATGGCGGAAAACTCCACCAACACACTCCATAATGTCCTCAGCCCGCGCGGCGCACCGGTGCGTGACCCGTTGAGATGGGCCAGGTTCCTGAACGAAACCATCAATCTCTATGGCGACGATATCGACGTCAAATTCCAGAGCCACCATTGGCCGATCTGGGGAAACGATAAAGTCATCGATTACCTGAAGAAGCAGCGCGATCTTTATAAATATATCCACGACCAGTCGGTGAACCTCATGAACAAGGGTTACACCGGGGTCGAGATCTCCAACATGATCGCACTGCCGCCGGAACTCGACAGGCAATGGTACAATCGTGGCTATTATGGCACCGTGAAGCACAACACGCGCGCCGTCTATCAGCGCTATATGGGCTTCTACGACGCCAACCCGACAACTCTGGATCAGTTGCCGCCCGCAAATGCCGCCAAGAAATATGTCGAGTATATGGGCGGCTCCGAAGCCCTCATTCAGAAGGCCAAAGCCGATTTCGAAAGGGGCGAATATCGCTGGATCGCCGAAGTCCTGAAGCATGTCGTCTTTGCCGATCCGGACAACAAGGACGGCAAGGAGATGCTCGCGGACGCCTATGAGCAGATGGGCTATCAGGCGGAGGCCGGCCCGTGGCGTGCGATCTACCTGCAGGGCGCCTATGAACTTCGCAATGGCGTTCCACAACAGGGCGGGGGCAGTCATGCGAGTCGCGACACGATCCACGCAATGCCGCCGGAGATGACCTTCGATTATCTGGCGGTTCGGCTGAATGGTCCGCGAGCTGCAGGCAAAAATCTCGTGCTGAACATTGAGTTTACCGATCTCAAGCAGCCCTATGCGCTGCTGGTCGAAAATGGCGTTCTCAACTATGCCAGGAAGCCGGTTCCAGACGCCGACGCGACGATCTCCCTCACCAAATCCACCCTTGATCGCATTCAGTTGCGGGAACTGAGCCCCGAACAGGCGATTGCCTTTGGCGAGTTGCAAGTGGAGGGGCGCCGGGAAGCCTTCGGCGAATTCGTCGCCATGCTCGACACATTTCCGTTCTGGTTCAACATCGTTACCCCCAACGAGCGCGATCATTTCGTTGGGGCTGCTCCGAAGTAACCGCGTCAAGGGTATGAAGCCATCCGTTCATGCCCTTTTGTGCTCACGGAGGGCACTATGAGAACAATGTATCTGCGTACGATTCTGACCTTCGCGGCTCTGTTTGCATCGCATCATCTCGCGATGGCCTGCGACCAACAAAATCAGCTCGAAAGGAGTTTCGTCACCCAACATCCGCGATCGCTCGATGTCGCCTTCGCAATACGGGACGCTGCCAAGTCAGGCCTACTCAAGCCAGGAACCTTGATCACAAAAAGCGACGATATGCTGAAAGGTGGCCGCGTCTTGCAGCGACTGCAGCGGCTAGGCAATGCCATCGCCATATCGACCATGGCGACGTCGAATAGCGATGCGTCGTCAGGCTTCACGTTGCTTCTGGTCGATAACAGCTTGTGGAGCCGCTACCGTGCAACACCGGATGGGGTCGTTTTCAAGGTCCGCACCGATGGCGCTCATGCCGGAGAGACGGTTGTCATCACGGGCTTATCGGTGCTGGCGGCGCTGGATGCCGGCGATCTGACGACCGGCGATGCGCTCTATCGAGACCTGATCGTGATTGTACCGGGCAACACAGCGAACATGCGGCAAGTTTTGTCCGCCTTCACGTCTTTCGCAAAGGCGGACAATCCAGATCAGCTTGCTCTCAGCCCAGGTCCCAGGATCCTGGATCGATCGGAAGAGTGATGACCGATCGAGGTCGTCTTCAGGCCTTGCGGGTCGAGATCGGCGCGTAGTCGCGACGGGTGGCGCCGGTATAGAGCTGGCGCGGGCGGCCGATCTTCTGCTGCGGATCTTCGATCATTTCCTTCCACTGTGCGATCCAGCCGACGGTGCGGGCGACCGCGAACAGCACGGTGAACATCGAGGTCGGGAAGCCCATCGCCTTGAGGGTGATGCCCGAATAGAAATCGATGTTCGGGTAAAGCTTCTTCTCGATGAAATAGTCATCGCTCAGCGCGATGCGTTCCAGTTCCATGGCCACCTGCAGCAACGGATCGTCGCCGTGGCCGACTTCGGCAAGGACCTCATGGCAGGTCTTCTGCATGATCTTCGCGCGCGGATCGTAGTTCTTGTAGACGCGATGACCGAAGCCCATCA
>JAEYVN010000596.1 GCA_023431725.1 Pseudomonadota bacterium | reverse complement strand
ACCCCAGGGCGGCACGCATTTGATGCAGGAAAATCAGACCGCCGGCCTCGACCTTCCGTCGAAAGTGCTGGTGTGGGAGGACGCCGGCGGCAAGACCTGGCTGTCCTACAACGATCCGGACTGGATTGCCGAACGTCATCAGCTCGGCAGCCCGAGCGCACCGACGGTGACCATGATGGTTGGGTTGATGGATGCGTTGACCCGCGAGGCTGCGGGTGGATAGCAAGCCCGCTCCGCTGGACGGCACGACCACGCTGCTGGATAGGATCACGCAAGGCGACCGCCTGACGGCGGAGACCGCCGCAACGGGACCGTTGTGGAAGAGCGCGCCATGTCCGATGCGACACGTAACGACGCTGCACGCAATGACGTCTGGGCACAGGCCGAAGCCTATGAGCTCTATGTCGGGCGCTGGAGCCGCGCGGTCGCCGAACAATTCCTCAAGGCGCTCGCGGTGCCGCCGGATGCAGACTGGCTCGATATCGGCTGCGGCACCGGCGCGCTGAGCCAATGCATTCTCGACCATCACGCGCCGCGCCGCGTCGTCGGCATCGATCTGTCGGAGGACTTCGTCCGCTACGCGCGCGCCCATGTCACCGATCCGCGTGCCGACTTCCGCACCGGCGATGCGCGCGCCTTGCCGGTGGAGGACGGCGCGTTCGATGCGGCGGTGTCCGGCCTCATGCTCAACTTCGTGCCCGAGCCGTCGGCGGCGCTTGCCGAAATGCGCCGCGCCGTGCGGCCCGGCGGCTGCATCGCCGCCTATGTCTGGGACTATGCCGGCGGCATCCAGCTGATGCGCCATTTCTGGGATGCGGCGACGGCGCTCGATCCGCAGGTGCGCGAGCGCGACGAGGCGATCCGCTTTCCGCTGTGCCAGCCGGAGCCGTTGCGTGCCTTGTTCGACGGCGCGAACCTGCGCAACGTCAGCGTCGACGCCATCGACATTCCAACCCTGTTCAAGGATTTCAACGATTTCTGGTCGCCGTTTCTCGGCGGCCAGGGACCGGCGCCGGGCTATTGCATGTCGCTGCGGGAGGCCGACCGCGACGCCCTGCGCGAGCGCATCCGCGCGTCTTTGCCGATGAACACCGACGGCAGCATTCCCCTCACCGCGCGCGCCTTTGCGGTGCGGGGAACGGCGTGACTCTGCCATAAGCCTTGTTTGAGCGAGTTCATCCGACCTTCAAGAGCAGCGAACGACGAGATTGCAATTGCCGGCAGCTGCGCAACTTCTGCGTGGCACTCCGCTCATTGCTCCACCGTATCGATAAATCATATAAGCATGCTCGATCGAAAACTTATTTTGAATATATTGCACTGAGGGTTGCGGTGGCGTCTGGGAATGATCCGCTCGGTTACTATGCCCAGCTGGGCGTCGACTTCAAAGCAACTGCAGACGAAATAAAATCGGCCTTTCGACGCCTCGCCAAAGAACTCCATCCGGATGTCAATCCGGAGCCAGCTGCAAAAGTCCGTTTTCAGGCTGTCAGCGCGGCATACGCCGTCATCGGCAATGAGAAGCTAAGGGCGCGATATGATGCGGGGGCCGCAACCGAACAGCGTACCGAAGCGCGGGACAGACCGATCAATCCGATCTGCTGCTCAAGCTGCGGAAACATCACCGCACAGCCGCGCCCGATCGTTTATTATCGTGTGATCAGCTTCCTTCTGTCCGCCGTCCGCACACCGGTGAAGGGAATTTACTGTTCGCTCTGCGCACGCAAGACAGCGTTAAGATCATCGCTGATCACCGCGCTCGCCGGATGGTGGAGTATTCCCGGCTTCTTCTGGACGATCGGCGCCATCGCCTCGAACGCAAAGGGCGGCACATTTTCCAGGAAAGAGGAAGAACGGCTGCTGTGGTACAACGCACTGGCGTTCACGTCGCAAGGCACTCTGACCGTCGCCTACGGCCTGATGCAACGCCTGCGCAAGGCGGACGACAACGCGATATCGCTCAAAGCCTTCAAGCTGATGCAACATCTGCAAGCCATGGGCGTCCCGGCCGATACGCCACCGCTTAAAGATCCGTGGCGATTCCGTGCTGGCCCTGCATTCGCCCAGATTGCGATGCTGGCCGCGATGCCGGCCCTGGCGACGGGCTACATCCTGTTCGACAGCGCGTCGACGAGCCGGTCCATTGCATCGAACACCGCGCGACAATTTTCGCCAGGGAATATCGGACAAGTCACACCGCGCGACGTCGGAGAATTCTTGTCCGGCAACAGCGCGCAAAATGCTCCGTTCAACGCCACTCGGCCAACGCCCGCAGCCCCCAAGGTCACGGTCCCCGAATGCGAAACGCCTCCGCGCAGCGGACAGGTGCTGGTCAGAAACATGACCACCGACGATGTCGGGCATTCGCTTGAGATCAAAAATGGCGCGAGTGGAGACGCCATCATCAAGATCAGGAATGAGAACAGCGGCGCGCTGATGCTGTCGTTCTTCGTCGCGCGAGGCCACAGCGCGCAGATCAACGGGTTGCCGGATGGTCACTACCGGTTTCAGTACGCCTTGGGCGGCGCGCTTGATGCAAGCTGCAAGTCATTCCTGAAGGCGAGCGGAGCATCCCAGTTTCCCAATCCCGAACTGCTCATGACGCGCAGGACCTCAACGCAAATTATCCGTTCGCGGCTGAGTTACACATTGTATACGGTCCAGAATGGCAACGTGCGGCCCCAACAACTCAATATGTCGGCCTTCAACGCAGACTAGCGAACTGGCGCACACGGAGGAGCGCAGCGAAAGTCGGATTGCGCCGACCCACACTTGTGCGGCGCACTGCGATCATCACCGTGCCGAAAGCGGTCACGGGCGAACCGCAATTTTGATGGGCGCGCTTGTTTTCAGACCGACTTTTTCCGCCCCGCCCCCGGCCTTCCGCCAACCCAAGTTCCCTCCGAAAAAGCCCCCCCGCGCCGCGCGGTTCGTGCTATGTCGCCTGACACAGCCGGACACCTCCGGCGCAAGCGCGGGCGGCGCATTGCCGGTCTCAACGTCACCGGCCGAAACGGAACAGCCTTGATTCACCTCGATAAACTGAAGACCACCGGCACCCCGATTGCCGCTGCGGACGCGATCGGCCGCACGGCGGCGGCGCAGATTTCACCCGCGCGCGACATCGGCGCGGCGCGCAACTGGACCCGCATTCTCAACCGCTACCGCGAGCCGGATTCCACCCGCAGCCTGATCGAGCTTGCCATCACCTTCGTGCCGCTCGCCCTGCTCTGGGCCGCGATGTGGGCGGCGGCGCATTTCGTCGGCTATTGGCTGGCCTTGCTGATCGCCATTCCGGCCGCCGGCTTCCTGGTGCGCCTGTTCATGATCCAGCACGATTGCGGCCACGGCGCCTTCTTCCGCCACAAGCCGCTGAACGACTGGACCGGCCGCATCATCGGCGTGCTCACCATGACGCCCTATGACTTCTGGCGTCGCACCCATTCCATGCATCACGCCACCCACGGCAATCTCGACCGCCGCGGCATGGGCGACATCGACACCCTCACGGTGCGCGAATATCTGAGCCGCTCAACGCTCGGCCGGATCAAATACCGGCTCTATCGTCATCCGCTGGTGATGTTCGGCATCGGCCCGGCCTATCTGTTCATGCTGCAGCATCGTCTGCCGGTCGGCATGATGCGCGGCGGCTGGCTGCCGTGGGTCAGCACCATGGCCACCAATGCCGCGATCGCGCTGATCGCCGGCACGCTGATCTGGTTCATCGGCCTCAAGGCATTCCTGCTCGTACATATGCCGATCATGCTGATCGCGGCCTCGCTCGGCGTCTGGCTGTTCTACATCCAGCATCAGTTCGAGGAGACCACCTGGCACGACGGCGCGCAGTGGGACCTGCATGACGCCGCCCTGCACGGCTCCTCGCATTACGATCTGCCGCCGGTGCTGCGCTGGTTCACCGCCAATATCGGCATCCATCACATCCATCATCTGTGCAGCCGCATTCCCTATTACCGGCTG